>JAHEIK010000420.1 GCA_024639415.1 Planctomycetota bacterium | reverse complement strand
ACTGGAACGTCTCGCGCACGGAGTCCGAGGTCATCAGCTCCGTAACGGGCATGTCCTTCCAGGCCGCCTCGTACGCGTTCCAGATGAGGCTCACGGCCTCGTTCACACGCTGGATGCGGCTGCGTCGCGCGGCCTTGATGAGTCGCGGCGTGCGCTCGACATGCACCTTGAGCTTGCGCCGTGCGGTCGTGTGCATGCTGCTGTCGTGAAACAGGCGGTCCATGGCGCCCAGGCTCACGGGCGCTCCGCTATCGACCTTCGCCGCCAGCTTGAGTTCCTTCCGGTTCGAGTGGCTCGTGGCGACGTCGAAGACCTCCTCATGTCCGCTCGTCGGCGGCGCAAGCGCCAGCAGCGCGTCATCCACGCCCCAGTAGCCCAGCACGGCAGCCGTCGGCTCGCCGGCTGCGTCGCGCACGGTGACGTCCAGCTCGGCGGTCGCGCCGGGCACGTAGGTCTCCTGCCTGGGAGCAGCGCTCACCTGAAGCGCCCGGCCGCGCGAGATCAGCACGGTGGCCCTGCGTGCCGCGGCCTTGTCGTCCGCACGCCGGGCGAAAACGCGCAGCACCCCCGCGAGGGACGGGTCCAGCTGGAGGTCGAGGTGCGTGCCCTCCTTCGGCAACTGCGCGCTGAGCATGCGCACCGCCGTCTGGTCCTTCCAGATGTCGATGTAGGCGAGGCCCGGTGTGCCGCGCAGGGTGATGCGCAGGGTCTCGCCGACGCGTGCGGTGCGGCGATCGAGAGCCATCACGAGGCCGCCCGGCCTGGGGGGACGCGCGGGCTTGAAGGTCTGCTCGTAGGCCGTACCGCGCTGCGGGATCACGCGCAGCGTGAACCGCTCGCGCGTCGGCGTCAGCGTGACCTCGGCCCGGTCGCTCTCCCCCAGGTCCACCATGCGCGGGCCTTCGAACTCGCCGCCGAGGCGCACCATGCCACCGTCGGAGTTCTTCACCAGGAAGCGTGCGGGCACGCCCACGACGAGATCGGATAGCTCCCAGACGCCGAGGGTCGGACCGTCGCGCTGGAGGCCCACCGGCACGTGCACGTTCACGAGGCGCCCCTCGACGTCCTGCACGGAGACGTCCAGCGCGCCCTTGAACCAGTTCTGGGGCGCCTTGAGGACGACGCGCGCACTACCCTGCGCATCGAACGTCTTCGCGCGCGTCTCGACGTCGAGCCGGCTCGTGTTGCAGATCACGCGCCCGCCCACGAACGGCGACCCGTTGACGTAGGCGGCGTGCAGCCTGACGACCGCCGTCTCCCCGGGGCGCATCAGCAGCTCCGGCGGATCGGCGCGGACGGTGAACGTCGGGCGCTCGAACGCCTTGACGCGGAACCCGCAGTGGGTCTTGGCCCCACCGCCGATGGCCTGCACGCGCATGCCGCCGACGCGCGCCCCGGCCAGCTCGAAGGTATGGCTCGCGATGCCGTGCTGCGACGTCGTGACCTTGCGCTTGGCCTCCCCGATGGAGAGCTCGACCTCTTGTCCGGCCACCGGACGGCCGTCACCGGCACGATGCGCCATCAGGCGCACGTGCACCTTGTCGGTTTCCTTGTAGAGCGGCCGATCCGTCACGACCGACAGCCTGAGCCCCGACGTGAGCTCGATGGGCTGTTCCAGACCGTCGCAGCGCAGCACGGCCGCGCCAGGCTCGGCATCCACCGGAAGCGCAAGATGCGGATGCGCCAGACCGGAGTCGTCCGTGCGGTAGTCCGCTGTGACCAGCGTCTCGTCGCCGCGCACGATCTCCACACGCCCGCGGCGGCCGGCCGCCGGCTCATCCTTCAGCGTCGCCACCACGCGCACGGCGAGCACACCACCGGCGTGGACCTTGTCGCTTGCCGTGAACGTCAGGTCGACGCTGCCGACCAGTTCCCTTAGCGAGGTCGCGCGCGTGAGGGTCAGGCCGTCGCGCTCGTGGCGCACCACGACGTGATGGGTGAACGGATCCAGCTCGGGATCGGGCGCGCGCATGCGCACCATGCCGCCGGGGCCGCTGAGGGCCGTGGCCAGGGGGCGTCCGGCTCCGTCTTCGAGCGCTACCGACGTGCCGGCGTGGGGCAGCGTCAGGACGATCTCGTCACCGTCGCGGTGCGCCTCGGCGGCCAACGGGTCCTGTTCGAGAACGTGCAGCAGCTTCGAGTCACCCAGCACGCTCTTCAGCGCACCCTCGACCAGGGATGCGTGGCTCGGCTGCTTGCCGGCGACGAGCTTGCGCCCGAGGCGCACGATGCGTCCGCCGCGCTCCCGGTGCGCCTTGAGCGCACGGCGCTCCAGCGCAGAGAGCTTCCGCGCCCCCACGACCACCAGGGGCAGGCTGGCGAGTTCGTCGGCCAGAACCTCACGGAAGACGATCTCGACGCCGTGCTTCTCGCGGTAGGCGCGGGCGACCTCGGCCAACTGGGCGGCCTCGCGGCCCCACGTGCGGTACTTGGGTCGGAACGACTCCCACACGACCTCCCGCTCCTCGATCTCGACCGTCGGTGTGGTGAGGAACGCCCGCAGCTTCTCGGGCGGAATCAGGTCCGCCAGACGGCGCGCCTTGCGCTGGGCCACGAGCAGACCGACTTCGACGCGGCCCGCCGTCGGTGCGGCCCGGTTCCCGGCGATCCAGCTCGGACCCGGCCCGGGCAGCGCGACGTCGGACAGGGCGCCGGGCGCGTCGCCGCGCCCACCGCAGGCGACGATGAAGCAGAGGGAGGCAAGCAGGAGGGCACGCTGAGCGAGGAGTCTCATAGGGGAGCCAACGTAGCCCGAGGGGGCGAGGTTCAGCACTCTCGGGCCCGAGCACGGGGCCTGGGGCTGCTAGGGTTCCTGCTCGTGCCCATCAAGTACATCGGCTCCAAGCGCACCCTGCTGCCCGTCCTCCAGGACGTGATCGCGGGGCTCTGCCCCCGCGGGACGGTGATCGATCTCTTCGCCGGCACCTCGCGGGTGGGCCACGCGCTCAAGCAGGCCGGCTACCGCGTGCTCGCCAACGACTACCTGGCCTACGCGGAGGCGAATGCCCGCTGCTACGTGCAGGCCGACGCCGAGGACTGGCAGACCGAAGCGCAGACGCTCGTGGAGGAGCTCAACGGCCTGCCGGGCAGGCCCGGCTGGTTCACCGAGACCTTCTGCGAGCGCAGCCGCTTCCTGCAGCCCAAGAACGGCGCGCGGGTCGACGCCATCCGCGAGGAGATCGCCCGCAAGGGGCTCGATCCCGAGCTCGAGGCCATCCTGCTCGTCGCCCTCATGGAGGCGGCCGACCGGGTCGACTCCACCACGGGCGTGCAGATGGCCTACCTCAAGGCGTGGGCCCCGCGCGCCTCGAACGACCTCACGCTGCGGGTCCCGGAGCTGCTGCCGCGAGCCGCGGCGGGCAAGGGCGAGGCGCACCGCCTGCGCGCCGAGGAAGCCGCCGAGACGCTCGCGGGCGATGTCGTCTACCTGGATCCGCCCTACAACCAGCACAGCTACCTCGGCAACTACCACGTGTGGGAGTCGCTCGTGCTGTGGGACAAGCCGGAGGTGTTTGGTGTCGCCTGCAAGCGCGTGGACGTGCGCGAGCGCAAGAGCGCGTTCAACTCCAAGCTCGCCGCGACGGATGCGATGCGCCGCGTCGTCGAGCGCGTCCGCGCACGGCACATCGTCGTCTCCTTCAGCGACGAGGGCTACATCGGCCACGAAGACATGGAAGCGTTGCTGGCCACTCGCGGCGAGGTGACCGTGCTGGCCCACGACAACAAGCGCTACGTGGGCGCTCAAATCGGGATCCACAACCACAAGGGTGACGTCGTCGGCGAGGTCTCGCACCTGCGCAACACGGAGTACATCTACGTCGTGAAGGCGTCCTGAAGCTCGGACAGCAGGGCCGGATCGAAGCTCGACGAGGCACCGCCGTAGCGGGCGGCCTGCAGTCTCTCCAGCAGACGCTCGGTCCGCTCGGCGGCGTAGCGCGCCACGCCTGCATCCG
>JAHEIK010000419.1 GCA_024639415.1 Planctomycetota bacterium | reverse complement strand
CGCAGCCCTTGATCACGATCGTCGTGAGGCTGGGGCACTCGACGGTCAGGCCCTTGGGAATGTCGACGAACACCGGGTGGCTGAAGCCCACCTGCAGACGCAGGCGGTTGCCCTCGACGCTGGCCTGGTACGACACGCCGACGACCTCGAGACGCTTCTCGAAGCCCTTCTCGACGCCTTCGACCATGCCGTTGCAGAGCGACCGGTACAGGCCGTGGAGCGCCTTGCTACGCGCTTCGTCGTCGGGACGCTCGAAGATGATGCGGCCGTCCTCGACCTTGGCGGTGACGCCGCCCGTGAGTTCGCGGGCCAGCTCGCCCTTGGGGCCCTTCACATGAACGGTGTTGCCGTCCACGGAAGCGGTCACTCCGGCGGGGATCACGACCGGGATCTTTCCGATACGAGACATCGTTACGTCCTCTCCCCTACCAGATCTCGCAGAGGATCTCGCCGCCCACGCCGGCCGAACGGGCCTCGCGGTCGGACATGACGCCCTTGGAGGTGCTGACGACGGAGATGCCGAGTCCATTGAGGACCTGCGGAATCTCGCGAACGCCGCGGTAGACGCGACAACCCGGACGGGAGACACGGTCGATCTTGCTGATCACCGGATCACCGTCATGGTCGTACTTGAGAACCATGCGCAGCGCGGCGTGGCCGCGGCGATCGAGGATCTCTTGCGTACTGATGATGTAGCCTTCGCGCTCGAGCACGCCGGCGACGGAACGATTCAGGCTGGACGCAATGAGGTCCACACTGTGTCGGTTCACCGTCAGGGCGTTCCGGATGCGCGTGAGCATGTCGGAAACTGTGTCATTCATCGACATGGCAAGCCTCCTACCACGATGCCTTGCGGAGACCGGGGATCTCGCCCCGGACCGCCAACTCGCGGAAGCAGATGCGGCAGATACCGAACTTGCGGTAGACGGCGCGGGGCCGGCCACAGAACTGGCAGCGCGTGTAACCGCGCGTGCTGAACTTCGGCTTCTGCTGCGACTTGATGACTAGGCACTTCTTAGCCAACGGTCACCACCTCCTCACGACGGAAGGGGAACTTGTACGCTTCCAGAAGAGCAACGCTGTGCTCGTCCGACTGGCTGCGGATGGTCATTGCGATGTTCATGCCCTGTTGGTTCTCGAGGAGTTCGCCATCCACCTCGGGGAACACCGACTGCTCGGCCAGGCCCATGTTGTAGTTGCCGTGCCCGTCCAGCTTGCGCTTGAGACCACGGAAGTCTCGGATACGGGGCGTCACGACGTTGATGAGCCTGTCGAGGAACTCGTACATGCGGGCACCGCGCAGGGTGACGCGTGCACCGACCAACATGCCCTGGCGCAGACGGAACTGCGCGATGGACTTGCGAGCCCTCGTGGTGACGGCCTTCTGCCCGGTCACGCGCTCGAGGATGCCGACGGCATTCTCGAGCAACTTCTTGTTGTCCTTGGCACCGCCGACGCCGCAGGAGACCGTGATCTTCATCAGGCGGGGCAAGGCGTGGTCGTTGTCGACGCCGAGCTTCTCTCGAAGTTCAGCGCGGACCTCGCTCAGGTATTGGTCACGGAGACGGGCCACTGTCTAGCCCTCCTTCTTGCTGCTCTTCGCAGCCTTCGGTGCGTCACCGACCTCGACACCGCTACGCACGCCGACGCGTGCGCGCTTGCCGTCGACGACCTTCTTCGCGATACGCGTAGGCTTGTTCGTCTCGGGGTCGATCGGCATGACGTTGCTCATGTGGAGCGCGGCTTCGCGCCGGATCCGGCCACCCTGAGGGTGCTGCTGGCTCTTGCGCAAGTGCTTGTAGACGAGGTTGACGCCCTCGACGATCACGCGGTTCTTCTCGTTGAGGATGCGCAAGACGCGCCCGCGCTTGCCACGGTCATCACCGGAGACAACGGCGACCATGTCGCCCTTCTTGATGCGGCAGGCCATCAGACCACCTCCGACGCCAGGTTGACGATCTTGGTGAAGCCCTTGCGACGCAACTCGCGAGAGACGGCGCCGAAGACGCGCGTCCCCTTGGGGCTCTTGTCCTCGTTGATGAGGACGATCGCGTTCGAGTCGAAGCGGACGTAGGTGCCGTCCGCGCGACGGTGCGGGAAGCGCGTGCGTACGACGACGCCTCGCACGACCGTACCGGTCTTGATCGGAGACGAAGGAATCGCCTTCCGGACCGAGGCGACGATGATATCGCCGATCTCGGCCGTGCTCTTGTTGCCGCGACCCACGACCTTGATGGCGTGGCAGCGCTTGGCGCCGGAGTTGTCGGCGACGTCGAGCCAGGTGCGAAGTTGGATCATCCCGCTCCCCCTCTACGCCTCTTCGGCGGCAAGGCGGTCCGTGCGTACGACACGCACGAGACGCCAGTTCTTGGTCTTGCTGATCGGACGGCCGAAGGTGATCTCGACGACGTCGCCCATACGGGCCTGGTTGTTCTCGTCGTGGGCCTTGTAGGTCGTCGCACGCCGGATGTACTTGCCGTACAGCGGGTGCTTCACCAGGCGCTCCTGACGGACGGTGATGGTCTTGTCCATCTTGTCCGACACGACCTTCCCGGTCACGACGCGCCGCATGCCCCGCTTGCGGGACACCTGGCCATCTGTGCTATCGCTGCGAGTCATCGCTACTTGCCCTTCCCTGCCTCGGCCTCGAGGTCCTTGTTGATCCCGAGCGAGCGCTCCTTGAGGATCGTGGTGATACGGGCGATGTCGCGCCGATGCTTGCGCACCATGCCGCGATCGACCTTCTCCTCGCTCTGACCGCGGAAGCGGTGATGGAAGATCTCTTCGCGCAGACGGGCGATCTCTTGCTCGAGATCTCCGGTCTCACGCCGACGGATGTCACGAGTACGCATCAGTGCGTCCTCCTGCGCACGAAGCGCGTGCGGATGGGCATCTTGTGGGCGACCTTGTTGAGCGCCTTGCGCGCGGTCACCTCGTCCACGCCGCCACCGATCTCGAAGAGGATCGTGCCGGGCTTGACGACGGCGGCCCAGTAATCGGGCTCGCCCTTACCCGTACCCATCCGCGTCTCCTCGGGAGTCGAGGACACGGACTTGTGCGGGAAGACGCGAATGTAGATACGGGCCTCCGGGGCACCGCGGACGGCCGCGACACGACCGGTCTCGATCACGTTGCTGGGAATCCAGCCGAGCTCGAGGCACTGCAGGCCGTAGTCACCGAAGGCAACCGTGTTGCCGCGGGACGCCTTGCCCTTGATCTTGCCGCGCTGCTGCTTGCGCCACTTGACGCGCTTCGGCATCAACATCTTAGAGCACCTCCGCCTTGGCCTTGGGCTCGGCCTTGGGCAGCGTGCCCAGGTAGATCCAGCACTTCACGCCGATGACGCCGTAGGTCGTACGGGCGACGGCCGTGCCATAGCTGATGTTGGCGCGCAGGGTCGAGAGCGGGATCGAGCCGGCGCTCTGCTTCTCGGTACGCGCGATCTCGGAGCCGCCCAGGCGGCCACCGATGCGGAGCTTCACGCCCTTGGCGCCGCGCTCCATCGTGTGCTGCACCGCGCGCTTCAGGGTGCGGCGGTAGGCCGCACGCTTCTGGAGCTGCTCGGCGACGTTCTGCGCGACGAGGGTGGCGTTCAGTTCGGGGCGCGGAATCTCGAGGATGTCGAGGCCGACGCGGCGGCCCGTGACGCCCTCGATCTTCTTCTTGAGCTCCTCGGCCTTCACACCCTTGCGGCCGATCAGCACGCCGGGCTTGGCCGTGTGCACGATCACGCGCAGGGCGTCAGCCTTGCGCTCGATCTCGATCTGCGGGATGCCGGCGCCGTAGAACTCCTTGCGGATGAAGCTACGGATCTGGCGGTCCTCCTTCAGGAGGCGCGCGAAGTCCTTCTTGGGCGCGTACCAGCGGCTCTTCCAGTCGAGGTAGACGCCGGTGCGGAAGCCGACGGGGTGCGTCTTCTGTCCCACGGACTACTCCTTCGTCCCAGCGCCGGCG
>JAHEIK010000418.1 GCA_024639415.1 Planctomycetota bacterium | reverse complement strand
CAGCACTCGTGAGCACGCGCGCACGCGGTCCGGCCACGTCGTCGGCGCCGCACGCCGTGAGGAGGAGCAGGGCCGGGAGCAGGAGGAGGGGAAGGAGGGTTCGCATCAGGGGGTGAGTCCGAGTCCAGGGATACGCGCCCGGATGGGGCGGCGCATCATCCAGCGCGGGTGGGCGTCGGCGACAGGGAGGGATTGTTACACAGGTCCGCGAGCGCGCGCCCGGTCAGGCTCTTCGCATGCTTGCGCGCGACCGCGGCCGGCGTGCCGGACGCGACCACCTGGCCGCCCCGTGCCCCGCCCTCGGGGCCGAGATCGATCACGTGGTCCGCCTGGGCGATCAGCTCGAGGTGATGCTCGATCAACAGCACGGTGTCCCCGCGCTCCACGAGACGGCGGAACACCTCGAGCAGCCGGTCGACGTCTTCGCCGTGCAGGCCGATCGTCGGCTCGTCCAGCACGTAGAGCGTCGGACCGTCACGGCGTCCCCGCCCGAGTTCGGTGACGAGCTTGAGGCGCTGCGCCTCGCCGCCGGAGAGCGTCGGCGAAGGTTGTCCGAGGGTGAGATACTCGAGCCCCACCTCGTTCATGAGCTTCGCCTTTGGCGCAACCTGCGGGAAGTCGGCGAAGACCTCGGCCGCCTCCTCGAACGTGAGGTCGAGCAGGTTGGCGGCATTGCGTCCGCGCCAGGCGATCTCCAGCGTCTCCGAGGAGAAGCGTGCGCCGCCGCAGCTGTCGCACGGCACGCGGACGTTCGGCAGGAACGACATCTCGACCGTGATCTCGCCCATGCCGTTGCACGCGTCACAGCGACCGCCGGCGACGTTGAACGAGAACCGCCCCGGGCCGTAGCCACGCGCACGCGCCTCATTCGTCATGGCGAGTGCCTTGCGCAGCACGTCCCAGATGCCGAGGTACGTGGCAGGCACCGAGCGCGGGGTCTTGCCCACCGGCGTGCTGTCCACGCCGCGGATGCGATCGAGGTGCTCCACGCCGAGCACGCGACGGTACGGCCGCTCCCCCGCTCGCGGCTCCTCGTCGGCCAACTGCGCGCGCACGGCCTCGTGGATCACGCCGTGGACGAGCGTCGACTTGCCCGCACCGGACACGCCGGTCACGCAGACGAGGCGCCCGAGCGGCACGTCCACGCTGACCTGCTTGAGGTTGTGCAGTCGTGCGCCCTCGACGCGCAGCACGGCTTCCCTCTTGGGCGCGCGACGCACGAGGGTGGGCGCAGGGCGGGCGAGCACGCGCCCTGTCGGCGAACGGGGATTGCGCGCCAGTTGCTTCGGCGTCCCCTCGGCGACGACGAAGCCGCCGCGCTTGCCTCCGCCGGGGCCGAGGTCGACGATGCGCTCCGCACGCCGGATCGTCTCGGCATCGTGCTCGACCACCACGAGGCTGTTGCCGCGGTCGCGCAGCGACTGCAGGGCCTCGAGCAGGCGCTCGTTGTCGCGAGCGTGCAGGCCGATGGTCGGCTCGTCGAGCACGTAGCACACGCCGCGCAAGTTGCTGCCGAGTTGGGCCGCCAGGCGGATGCGCTGCGCCTCGCCACCGGAGAGGGTGGCGGCGGTGCGATCCTGGGTCAGGTAGCCGAGCCCCATGCGCTCGAGGAAGGCGACGCGCTCGCGGATCTCGCGCAGGATCGGCTGCGCGATCCGCGCGGCGCGGGTGGACAGCGTCAGCCCCTCCAGGGCCGGGATGAACTCCTCGACGGGGAGTGCGAGCAGCGCGGGCAAGCGCATGCCGCCGACGCGCACGGCGCGCGCCTCGGCACGCAGGCGCTCGCCTGCGCAGTCCTTGCAGTGGCGCCTGGTGACGTAGGCACCGAACCAGTCGATCGCGATGTCAGGCGCGTCCCGCAGCTTCTCCTGCAGGCGCTCCGCTGCACCGATGAAGCGCCCGTCCTCGCCCGCGCCGCCGTGGATCAGCTTCTTGCGCACCGCCGCGGGGATGTTGCGCCAGAGCGTCCGGCGCTTGAGTCCGAACGCCTTCTGTGCGTCACGCACGAGCGCGGCGCGTGCGCTGGTGAAGGTCCAGAGTGCGGGGATCGCTCCGCGTCCCAAGGCCTTGTCGTCGCGCACCGGCAGCGTCGCGGCATCGACGTGGGCGTGCGTTCCGAGGCCGCGGCACGTCGGGCACCAACCGCGGCGGCTGTTGTGACTGAAGAGTCGCGGATCGAGTTCGGGCACCGTCGCACCGTCGCGCGGGCAGGTGCGCTGCACCGAGAGCATGCGCGTCCCGCCGTCAGGTTGCAGCAGGGTCACGGCGCCGCGGCCGAGATCGAGCGCCTCGTCGAGGACGCGTCGCAGGCCCTTGCTCGCGCGCTTGCTCACGGCGACTTCGCCGACGATCTCCTCGATGTCGTGCTCACGGTAGCGGTCCAGGGCCGGGGGCGGGTCGACGCTCACGATGCGCCCGTCCGCGCGCGCTGCCTTGCGCCCACGCCGCGCCATCGCCGCGAAGACGTCCTTGTGGAAGCCCTTGCGTCCAAGCACCTGCGGCGCGAGCAGGCGCACGGTCTCGCCGGCGTGCTCCTCGAGGATGCGCTCGTGGATCGCGTCGGGCGAGAGGGCCTCGAGCGCCTGCTCGCACACAGGGCAGTGCGGATCTCCTGCACGGGAGAACAGCAGGCGCAGGAAGTGCGCCACTTCCGTCACGGTGGCTACGGTGGAGCGCCGACCGCCGCGCGAGCGCCGCTGCTCGATCGCCACGGTCGGGGGGATGCCCGCGACGCCCTCGACGTCCGGCTTGGCAAGCCGACCGACGAACTGGCGCGCGTACGCGGAGAGGGTGTCGATGTAGCGGCGCTGCCCCTCGGCGAACACGATGTCGAAGGCCAGCGTCGACTTGCCCGAGCCGCTGGGGCCGCTCACGACGACGAAGGCGTCGCGCGGAAGGTCCACGGACACATTGCGCAGGTTGTGTTCACGCGCTCCATGGATCGCGATGGCCTTCGGCGGCGGCTTGGGCCGCTTGCGGGTGCGCGGCCGCACCGCACCGCCGCGCTGCGCGGCGCGCAGGTAGCGAGCCGTGTGGCCCTCCCCCGCCGCGACCTCAGCGGGTGCGCCGTCGGCGACGATGCAGCCGCCCTCGGGACCGCCCTCCGGTCCGAGGTCCACGACCCGGTCGGCCGCCAGCATCACGTCGAGGTGATGCTCCACGATCAGGACGGCGTGACCGCGCTCGGTCAGCCTGCGCAGCGCGCGCAGCAGGACGGCGACGTCCTCGAGATGCAGCCCCGTCGTGGGCTCGTCGAACACGTACAGGCGCCGCGCGACCTTCTTCTCGGTCAGCGCCTGCGCCAGACGCAGTCGCTGCCACTCGCCACTGGAGAGCGTTGCGAGCGACTGCCCCAGCCGCAGGTAGCCGAGGCCGACGTCGACGAGCGCGGCGAGGGGGCGCTTCACGCGCGGCACCGCAGCGAAGTGCTCCACGGCCTGCGTCACGGTCAGGCCGAGGGCGTCCGTGATGGACAGGCCCTCCCAGTGGATCTCGCGCACGGCGCGCTTGAAGCGCGACCCGGAGCACTCCGGGCACGTGACCTCGACGTCGGAGAGGAACTGCATCTCGACGCGCTCGCGCCCCTCGCCCTCGCAGTGATCGCAGCGTCCTCCGGTCACGTTGAACGAGAAGTGGCCCGGCCCGAAGCCCGCTTCGCGCGCCGCGTCGGTGCGGGCGAACAGCTGGCGCACGCCGTCCCAGGCACCGACGTAGGTCGCCGGATTCGCCCGCCGCGTGCGACCGGCCGCCGCCTGGCCGACGAGGACGACGTCGTCCAGCGCGTCGGCGCCGACGATCTCGGCGTGCGGACCGGGCGTTCCCTCAGGCCGGCCCAAGGCACGCGCCAGCCCCAGGTAGAGCGTGTCGTGAGCGAGCGAGGACTTGCCGCTGCCGCTCACGCCGCTGAGCACGGTGAGCTCGCCGCAGCGGACGAGCAGATCCACGTCACGCAGGTT
>JAHEIK010000417.1 GCA_024639415.1 Planctomycetota bacterium | reverse complement strand
CGCAACTCCTGCGGCGCTTCAAGTTCAAGCCCAAGCCCCCCGCGAACGCCCTCTGGATGAAGCTGCCCGTGGGCGTCATGTCCGGCCACGAATCGAACGGCGAGGTCCAGCCCGCGGCCCAGGGGCGCATCGTGACGTTCCGACCCGCCGCGGGCCGCGAGATGAGCTGGATCCGCCTCCGCTTCGACCGGCAGAAGGCTGAGCGGCAGCACGGGGTTGAGCAGGCACTCCTGAAGCTCGCACGCAAGGAAGAGGCAAGGCAGAAGGAGCGCGAGCAGCCGGACACGCCGCGCGCCCCCGCGGACGAACCTCTCACCGCCGACGAGCAGCAGCGCTTGGATGGTGTGCACCCCGCATACGACCTGCTCGATCTACGACCGGCGGGCTTCGAGCCGCGCGTCGGCGGCATGGACTGGTTGCCGGACGGCCGGCTCATCGTCTGTTGCCTCGAGCCTCTCGGCGGCGTCTACGTGCTCGACGGCGTGCGCGGCGACGACGCGAGCAGGATCACCGCGAGACGGATCGCTGCCGGCCTCGGCGAGCCGCTGGGCCTGAAGGTGGTAGGCAAGCGCATCTTCGTCCTGCAGAAGCAGGAGCTGACGGAGCTGATCGATCGGACTGGTGACGACGTCACCGACGAGTACAGGACGGTCGCGAGCGGCTGGGGCCTGACCACCAACTTCCACGAGTTCGCGCACGGCCTCGTCTACGCGGACCACCACTTCTACGCGGCGCTGTCCACGGCCAAGCTGCCGGGCGGCGCGACCGCGGCGTCCCAGGCCCCAGACCGCGGCACGGTCGTCCGAATCGCCATGGACGGCAGCCATACCTTCGTAGCCTCCGGCCTGCACGCCCCCGGCGGCATCGGCCAGGGCGTGGACGGCGACATCTTCCTCACGGACCAGCGGGGTCCCTGGGTCCCCGCCTCGAAGCTCGTGCGCCTGCAGCCGGGCGCGTTCTACGGCTCGCGCAGCGTCGATCCCAAGGGCACGCGCAGCAAGGGCGTGACGCCACCGGTCGTGTGGCTTCCCCGCGGAGAGATCGGTGGCACCCCCAGTCAGCCGGGCCTGCTGCAGGTGGGCCCCTATGCGGGGCAGATGCTGCACGGCGACCTCACGCACGGCGGACTGAAGCGCGTCTTCGTGGACAAGGTCAAGGACCAGGCTCAAGGCTGCGTCTTCCGCTTCACCCAGGGTCTCGGAGCCGGCGTCAACCGCTGGGTCGGCGGCCCCGGCGGTGCGCTGTTCGCGGGCGGCAGCGGTGGCCCCCGCACCTGGGGGCCGAGCGCCGAACGCGAGTACGGCCTCGTGCGCCTGAAGCCCAACGGCAAGAGCGTGTTCGACATGCTCACCGTCCGTGCGACGGCTCGTGGTCTGCGGATCGACTTCACGGAGCCGCTCGCCGACGTGGCAGGCGGCGACCGCGACGACTACCAGATCGAGCAGTGGCGCTACGAGGCCACCGCGGCTCACGGCGGACCCAAGGTCGGCGCCGAGCGTGTACGCGTCGACGGCGTCGGCGTCTCGCAAGACCGCCGCACGGTCTGGCTCGACCTGCCCCTCCTGAAGCGGGGCCACGTCGTCCACGTGCGCCTGGGCAGGACGATCCGGAACGCGGCGGGCGCCCGGCCGTGGAGCCAGGAGGCTTGGTACACGCTCCACGAGAAGCCGCTCTCCGGCGTCGACGCCCAGCGGTACCCGCCCCGTCCTCCGCCCAACCTGCTCAGCCGCGCAGAGAGGGCCGCGGGCTGGGAGCTGCTCTTCGACGGCAAGAGCATGCTGCGCTGGCGGGGCCACAAGCCATCCTCCCTGCCTGGAACATGGACGATCGACCGGGGGGCGCTGCACGTCGCTGGCAAGGGCAAGGGCGGCGACATCTTCACGAAGAAGACGTACCGGGACTTCGACCTGCGCTTGGAGTGGAGGATCGCCCCGGGCGGTGTCAGCGGCATCGGGTACCGCTTGAGCACGCGCGCCGAGGCTCCCTTCGCAACCGGTCCGAAGCTCCAGATCGTGGACAACGCTCACCATGCGGAAGGGGCCAGCGAGCTCACGAGCGCCGGCTCGAACTGCGCGCTCCACGCACCGCGCTTCGACGTGACTCGGCCCGCGGGCGCATGGAATCAGGTGCGCCTCCTGGTGCGCGGCACGCACGTCGAGCACTGGCTGAACGGCTGGAAGCTGCTGGAGTACGAGATCGGCGGCGAGGACTGGCGCTCGCGGCTGGCCAAGAGCGCGTTCTCGGGCACAGCCGACTGGGGCGCGCAGCCCGCCGGGCACATCGGGCTGCAGGATCGCGGCGCCCCGGTCTGGTATCGGAGCATCAAGATCCGCGAGCTCAAGGCAGACTGACCCCATGGACGAGCGCCACTTCTTTGCCGCGTGCGGTCGCGGACTCGAACCCGCCGTCGCAGGGGAGCTACGCGAGTTGGGTGCGCAGCGCATCGAGTTGCGCCGCGGCGGTGTCGCCTTCCAGGGCCCCCAGCGCGTCGGCTACCTCGCCAACCTGTGGTTGCGCTCGGCCATCCGCGTGCAGGAGGAGTTGCTGCGCGGCACGGTCCGGGACCCGAACGAACTCTACGAAGCGGTCGCCTCGGTGGATTGGAACCGCTACATCACGCCGGAGCAGACGCTCGCCGTCTACGCCAGCACGCGCGACACCGAGGAGCTACGCCACTCGGGCTTCGCAGCCCTGCGGGCCAAGGACGCGATCGTGGACGTCATCCGGCAGCGTCATCAGCGGCGACCGAGCGTGGACACGCACGATCCGGACGTACCCCTCAAGCTGATCGTGCAGCGCGACAAGCTGCTGCTCTACCGCGACCTCTCGGGCCGCAGCCTGCACAAGCGCGGCTGGCGTCCGATCCAGGTCCGCAGCCCGCTCAACGAGGCGACGGCGGCGGCCCTCCTCCTGATGAGCGGCTGGGACCAGCGCACGCCGCTCTGCGACCCCATGTGCGGCTCCGGCACCTTTCTCGTCGAGGCCGCGATGCTCGCCACACGCCGCGCACCCGGACTCCATCGGTACTTCGCCTTCGAGCGCTGGATCGACCACGACGAGCGCCTCTGGGAACAGCTGCGCGAGGAAGCCCGCGACAAGGCGCTCTTCGAGCTGGACGTCCCGCTCATGGGCGCCGACCGGCACGAGGGAGCGATCGCCCTGGCGATGAAGGGTGCGTACGAAGCCGACGTGGATCAGCTGATCTCCTACACGGTGATCGACGCCGAGCGCTGGAAGCCGCCGAGCAAGCCCGGCTTCGTCGTCACGAACCCACCGTACGGCGAGCGCATCGGCGAAGGCGACGACCTCGTCGAGTCGTGGCGCGCCCTGGGCAGCTTCCTCCGGCGCGCCTGCGGCGGCGCGACGGCCTGGGTGCTCTCGGGCAACCGCGACCTGACCCAGCATCTGGGCCTGCGTGCCGCCGAGCGGGTACCCGTGATGAACGGCCCCATCGACTGCCGCTGGATCCGCTATGCCCTGTTCGACGGCCCGCGTGAGCAGCCCCCCGACGCGCAGGACGGCTAGCGAGCTAGTCGCCTTCCTCCGGTTCGACACGCAGGGCCGCATCGAGACGCTCCTGCAGCGTGCGGTTCTTGTCCCAGCCGCGCCGGATCCAGGCCCCGACGTCCTTGCGTTGCTCCGCGTCCAAGCCCTCGAGGGCGCGCTCGATCGCGCCGGGCGCCGCGTCGAAGAGGCTATGCAGCACGCGCGCCATGTCCGCCTTCTTGACGTCCACGCTGTTGCGGTCCTTGTCTGCGAAGCTGCGCGGGTCCCGCACGGGAATGGTGGGCGGAACCATCCAGTGCGTCCCGAAGTCCGCCGAATCGCGCAGCGCCGCCGGCATCGGCAGGTAGTGGATCTCGACGCGCGCGCTCGCCTCGGCTTCCTCCAAGCGGTCGTTCGCCCTCTGCAGCAGGAGCGCGATGAGGTGGTTGCTCAGCCGTTCCTTCGACTTGCCCATCGCACCGAAGCCCCG
>JAHEIK010000416.1 GCA_024639415.1 Planctomycetota bacterium | reverse complement strand
GGCAACGACTCGCTCCGCCTGCGGCGTCCCTCGCGATGCCCCTACGTGGCGGGCGGACGCACCCTGGTGGGCGCACGGGCCGGGCAACGACTCGCTCCGCCTGCGGCGTCCCTTGCGATGCCCCTACGTGGCGGGCGGACGCACCCTGGTGGGCGCACGGGCCGGGCAACGACTCGCTCCGCCTGCGGCGTCCCTCGCGATGCCCCTACGATCCTCCGTCGTGCCGGTTCCATGTGGGGCTGTAGGGGCATCCCGAGCCCTGAGTCTGCGAAGGGGGAGTGGTTGCCCGGTCGGTCCCTACCCGCAGAGCGCTTCCCCCTGCCTACCGCCGGTACCATGACCTCCAGAGCCCTGGTAATCGCGGCGGTTACGAAGTTGCCGGGGAGCCTCCGCAACCCCGGATCCGCGGCGGGGTTGTAGTCCCCAGGAGCGACGTACGAGTGACCCCTGACGCCGATCAGATCCTCATGCGCCGCTTCCAGGACGGGGACGAGTCCGCCTTCGAGGTGCTCGTCCACAAGTACCAGGGGCTGGTTCTGTCACTGGCGCGCCGCTACCTGGGCTCCCGCTTCGCGGGCGTCGAGGACGTGGCGCAGCAGGTCTTCTTCCGGGTGTTCCGGTCGAAGATGACCTACCAGCCGAAGGCCAAGGTCAAGACGTGGCTCTACAGCATCACGGTCAACGCCTGCTTGAACGAGATCCGGCGGCTGCGCGCGGAGAAGAACCGCCGCGTCAACAGCTTCACCGCCGTGTTCGGCGACGGAGGCGAGGACGGCCCGCCGGCGTTCGAGGATGCCCGCAGCCCCAAGGCCTCCAGCGACATGGAGGAGGGCGAGGTGGCGGCGCAGGTGCGCGAGGCCGTGGACCAGCTGCCCGAGCAGCAACGTCTGGCTCTCGTCCTGACCCGCTTTCACGGCTGCTCCTACGAGGACGTGGCCGCGTCCATGGAGACCACCATCCCCGCCGTCAAGTCGTTGCTCACGCGTGCGCGCGAGAACCTGCGCAAGCGCCTGCAGCATTTCGTGACGGCCGAGTCCGAACGAACCGCCCCCGAGAACGACTCTCAGTGACTTCCCCGAAGAGCCGCGGGAGGAACGACGCATGAATCCCCATGACAATCACCCGAATCTCGACCTGATGGAGACGCAGGAGCGGCGCGAGCTGCTGGGCGCCTACATGGACGGCGAGCTGTCCGCCGAGGAGGCGCTGCACGTCTCCTCCTGGCTGGACGACAACCCGGGCGCGCTGCGCATCGTGGAGCACCATCGCCACATCAGCGATCTGCTGGAGACGTACGAGGACGAGCCGGTTCCGCCCGACTTCGCCGCCAACGTGATCGATCATGTTGGAAGCCGGGGCGTAGGCGGCAAGCAGCCCGCAGGGCATGTGCTGCAGATGGCGTGGTACCGCCGTCCGCTCGCCACCGCCGCGGCCGTGCTGGTGGCGGTGGGCGCGACCGTCTTCGTCATGCGCGGTGGCTCCGAGGAGGCCACGGTCGTCCCGGTGCCGACCATGGACGTCGTCTCGATCCTCCAGGACGTGCCGGCTGAAGAGTTGGGTGACCTCCTGCTCAATGCCGACGTGCTCCTCAGCGTGGATGATGCCGCGCTCGAAGAGGACTACGACGAAGACGGCGTGACCGGAGGCTAGTGATGCGTCTGCGTGCGATTCCCCTCGTGTTGGCCCTGCTCGCCACCTGTGCGTTGGCGGGGGCGCGTGCGTATGCCGGTGACGGCGACCGCAGGCCGCCGAACGGCGCCAAGGCGAAGGGCGCAGGGCAGCAGGGCAAGCAGCAGAAGGACTACGTCGCCGAGCTTCAGCCGAAGGAGCTCGAGTTCCTCGAGTCCCGTATCAAGGGCTGGGACAAGCTCGACGCACACAAGAAGCAGATGATCGCCCGTAACGTGGTGCGGCTGCGCAACATGTCGCCCGAGCAGCGCAAGCACTTCGAGCGGCGGCTGAAGTCCATGCGCGGCAAGAGCAAGCGCTGGGACCGCATGCGCGATCACGGCGGTCGCATGCTGGTCGACCGCGGCTTGGCGCACGCCGCGCGCAAGAAGCTCGGCCGCGAGTTCGAGGCCCGGCTGCGGCGCAGCGACATCTCCGAGCATGTGTTCGAGCGTTCCTTCGGCCGCACGTTCTGGGGCAAGGTGACCCAGACGGCCTTTGCTGACGGCAAGCCCGTGGCACTCGACGCGCTTCCGAAGGGTGCGTCCGAGCGTTTCCTCAAGCGCTACAGCCAGATGCTCACGCGCTGGGAAGCCACGGATGATGCGGAGCAGCGGGGGCGCATGTTGAGCGCGCTGGGCCACAGCTACAGTCAGATGCTGGCCGGCCAGCTGCGGCACGAGTTGGCCCGTTCGGATGTGAAGGGCAGCGACGCCTACGTCGCGCTCGTGGCACGCAAGGTCCGTCAGACGTGGCCCAAGGAGTTCGCCGAGAGCCTGCAGGATCCCGACGCCCTGCTGCGCTCGGCCGAGAACCACGAGGTGAAGCGCAGCCTGCACCGGCTTCTGCGCCGCGATGGCAGGCTCATGGGCGAAGAGGCCCTGCTCATGGTGCGCCTTGTCGAGCGCTGGACCCTGCACCTTGCGAAGAGCAAGCGGTCGGTCAGCGTGGAAGCGGGCGCCGAGGCCGACGCGCTCATCAAGCGCGTCTTGCGTGAGCAGTTCAAGGTGGAGCCGGAGGTGCTGGAGGCCATGCCGCCGCGCAGCGAGATCGAGCAGCGCGCCGCCTGGTACCAGCGTGTGTTCGCGCGCAAGTTCGGGCGCAGCCGCGGCATGCGGGGGCCCGGATCGCCGTGGGGCTCGCGGGACGGCCGCAAGGGGCCTGGGCCGCGCCTCATGCGAGCGCTGGAGCGCCCCGAGGGCCTCTCGGACGAGGACTGGTCTGCCTACATCAAGGCGCCCAAGGGGGCGGGGCGTCCGTTCCTGCGCAGCAAGCCTGAAGGCGTGAGTGACGCGGGGTGGAAGCTCATCAAGGCCGCCCTGAAGAAGCGCATGGAAGCCGTCGGGCGCAGGCGCGGCGGGAAGTAGCGCGCGCGGTACCCTGGCGCCGTGAGCGACGACCACGCGACGTACTCCTTCTCCGCGCTCCAGACCGACCCGGCCTTCGGCGAGGTCACCGCCAACCTCGATGCCGTCGAGCGGCACCTCGAGGGCTTGCGCACCGATCTCCTCGTGCTCCCCGAGTTGTTCGCCAGCGGGTACAGCTTCGTGGACAAGGACGAGTTGCTGGGGCTGGCCGAGCCCTTCGACGGCGGCGAGACGACCGAGCGCCTGCGCGGCTGGAGCCGCGGCACGGGCGGGATGATCGTCGCAGGCTTCCCGGAGCGTGACGGCGACAAGGTGTACAACTCGGCTGCCGTGGTCGCGAACGGTGAGTTGCTCGACTGCTACCGCAAGGTGCACCTGTTCGGCTTCGAGTACGACGTGTACGAGCCCGGCGACCGTCCGTTCGCCGTCCAGGAGCACGCGGGTCTACGCGTCGGCACGATGATCTGCTTCGACTGGATGTATCCGGAGGCCGCGCGCACCCTCGTGCTGCGCGGCGCGGACGTGATCGCCCATCCTTCCAATCTCGTGTTGCCCGGTTGGTGCCAGCGGACGATGCTCGTCCGGGCGTTGGAGAACCGGGTCTATACAGTGACGGCCAACCGCTACGGCACGGAGCATCGTCCGCCGCGGCCGGCGCTGCACTTCACCGGGTCCAGCCGCATCGCTTCCCCCCGCGGTGAGGCAGTCGCGGATGCGCCGGCCGTCGGCGTGACACTGCTGCAAACAACAGCCGACATTGTCTTGGCGCGCGACAAACGCGTGCCGTCAGGAAACGACGTCTTGGCCGAACGGCGGCCCGACTTCTACGAGCGCTAGCAGCGCAAAGCCCATCCAACGGGCCTCCGCGTGGAAGCGACAAGATCGTCCGCGAGCTTGAGTGTTATTTTTTTGAACGCGGTTGCCAGCTTCGGGAGGTGGGGTACTGT
>JAHEIK010000066.1 GCA_024639415.1 Planctomycetota bacterium | reverse complement strand
GTTCGCGATGCGCACGTCGACGTAGCCCAGGTCGCCCTCGGGCACCGTGCAAGTGAGCATCGCGTCACTGAGCACGTCGACGTCCGTGGCTTCGTGCGGCCCGAACCAGACGCGCGGCAGTCCGGGATCGTACTTGCTGAACCCGACCCCGCCGAGCGTGACGGTCTCGCCACCGGCCACCGCACCGCGCTCCGGAGTGACCGAGATGACCCTGAGGTCGTACGCCAGTTCCGCGAACGTCGCGACGATGCCGGCCACCGGGAACGTCGAGCCGTCCGGCAAGACCAGCTCGATCGTGGCCGTGACGGGCCCCGTGGTGGGCAGGACCCGCGCCGCCGGGAGGCCCCCACGGATGCAGTCGCCGGCCTCGATGCGCGCCGGACCGTCCAGCACGGCGGACGTACCGAACTCGAAAGGCGTGCCGCTGGTGGCGGTGACGCGGATCGGACAGGGATCGCCAACAGGTCCGAAGCCCCAGCCCAGGATCATGAACGGCTGCTCGGTCTCCGATTGGATCAACCCACTCGGCGAGAACAGCGTGACGCCCATCGGCTCGTCGTGCTCAGGCAGCGTCGCACCGCTGCCGCCGCAGGAAGCCAGGGCTGGCACGAGGAAGAACAAGAGCGACACGGCGACGGCACTTCGAATACGCATATCCACCTCCTGCGGCCATCCCGCCGTGGGAACGCGTCCGCCGACATCCCGCGTCAGGTCGCCGCCATCCCTGGGCACGCCGCAACGCGCCGACCTGCAACAATCTGCAAGCCCCCAACGCAAAGGCGGTGCCTGTCCGCGGCGGCCATGAGACGCCGGTTTCTGGCTACGTCGCTGCGGATCGTCGGGGATCGTGCGTACTGGTTCCCGATCGTCTGGGTGCATCCGCGCAGATTCGCCCGGAACGGGAAAGGTGGCTCATGGCCGTCTCCGAAGCGCAGGTATGCTGCCTCCTAGGATGCGTGCCTGGCGACTGTTCAATGCGTTGCTGCTGCTTGTGTTGCTCTATCTGGGCGCCGCAAAGCTCGCTTCGTGGCCGCCGTTCGAGGAAGCAACGCGCAAGACCTCGCTGACCCCGGAGGCGACGGATCCGGACCAGGGAGCGGAGGTGCCCGGCAAGGACGGGTCGGGAGCCAACACGACGGATGGGCCGCCGGCGCCACGCGCCGTCCAGGTCAGCACGCGCGACGTGGCCCAGGCTCTGACCAAAGCCACCCTTTGGTTGATCCAGCACCAGGGCAAGAACGGCAGCTGGGGCGAGATGACGGTCAAGGGCGCCTACGGCCCCTTCCACAGCGACCGCCCGGGCTTCCACCAGGCGGGCCCCTCCGCGCTCGTGCTCTACGCGCTGGTGAAGTCCGGCGTACCCCTGCGCCATCCGGCGGTCCGCAAGGGTTTCGCCTATCTGGAGAAGCATCACAAGTGGCCGGCGACGTCGCCGGAGACGAGCATGGTCCTGATGGCCGTCACCGCCACGGCGCATGCAGCACCGGTCGCGGGAGCGGACACGAGCAAGGGCGAGGGTCGCCTGGGCGCCCGCTATCGCGGCTGGGCGCAGGACCTGGTCAGCCACCTGCTGAAGAAGCGCAGTGCCACGGGCTGGCGCTACAACTACGAGGGCCGCCGCGAGCCGCCGCAGATCGGCGGTCCGGAAGACATCATCAGCACGCACCTCGCGGCCATGGCGTTGTTCTCGGCGCGCAGCATCGGCGTGAAGACGCGGGACGAGGTGTGGCTGGACATCCTGCGCTACACCCTCGGCCAGCAGGAGCCCTCGTCACGACCCGACGATGCCGGCCGCGAGCACCGCGGCTTCGCCTACGTACTCGGGCACAACATCACCGACGAAGGCAAGGCGACAGGCGGCACGACCGCCTGCGGGATCGCGAACATCCTGATGGCGCGCTACGCGCTCTCCGATCGCGGCACGCGTCCACAGGCGCTGCGCGAGATCGACGCCACGCTCGACGACAAGGCCCGCCAGGGGGTGTCGGCAGCGATGGCGTGGCTCGAAGCCAACTGGCACCCATCCGAGACCCCCGGCAAGACCCGCGGCTCGAAGGTCCTCCACCACCACTGGCTCTGGGCACTCGAGACGGCCATGGATCTCAACCCCCTGCAGCCGGGCCGCCTGGGCCGCTACAGCTGGTACAGCGAGATCGCCGACGCCCTGATCGGCCGGCAGCACGACGACGGCTCCTGGCACAGCATCGGCACGTGGGAGCCGGCGGGCGTCCTCGACACGAGCTTGGCCATCCTGGTCCTGGAGCGCGCCAGCCGCGGGCTCATTCGCTGACGGATTCGAGCGCACGAGCGGTGTCTGCCGCTTGTAAGCGTCCGGTGCTTTCTGGCTTCAAGCCGCTCCCGGACTGGCCGAGAAGACCCCAACGGATCGCGGAGGCTACGGCCTTCCGGGTTGGAGGTGGATCGATGAAGCTCACTGTGCCGCGCTGCGCCCTGCTTGCAGCGCTCCTCGTACTGCTGCTTGCGCCCGCTGCGAGCGCGCAGGGTGCCGAATGGCTGAAACTCGGCGTCTCGGGCCAGATCTACAGCTGGCAGACCGGTACCTGCTGAGGTGATCCGGGGACGTGGTCCACGTCCTTGGGCGGCCGCACCTACGCCTGGAAGGGCTCCTGGCGCGCGACACCGAAGCAGATCATGCAGGGCATGGGACTGAAGCGCGCCGACCTGCGCGCGAAGGCCGCCACGCGCGCCAAGGCCAAGCCCCAGCGAACCATCCGCGTCGCCCCGAAGAGCAAGACCCCCACCGCACGGCGGAAGTCGAAGGCGGGCAGCTAGACCTCGGCCCCTCTAGCCGCAGGCCGGTCTCGATTCGCCCCGCTGGGCCCGTGGTACTTGACAGGGCCCGCGACCCGAGCCGTACTGTGGCCTGCCGGGAGGCTGGCCATGACGATGACGAATGGACCGCGAGCGGAAGATCAGGGGCGGCGCCCCACGCCCTGGGCGCAGGCGCAGGAGACGGAGGTCCTCGAGCTGATCCGTCGCGCGGACAAGCACGAACTGGGCAGGGACTTCCTCACCCAGGGCGCCCTGGACTCGGTCGCGGCCACCTTCGGGGTCCACGCCTTCCTCATCGACGCCGCCCGCGAGCGACTCGCCCAGGCGTGACCCGTCGGCCCGCGCCCGGGGCTCGCCTGGTCGTCCTGCCGGCCTACTCGTCCTCGTCACTCTCGAGGTAGCGCATGCGCGTGACCTTGTACTTGTCGGCGATGCGCTTGTTGATCTCGTCGAGCTTCGCGGCCTCGATCACGTAGTCCGACTCCAAGCCGTCGAAGCGGAAGACGTGGTACTTGCCCTCCGGTGTCTCGAGCGCCTTCGGCACACCCTCGAAGTCGTTGATCTCGATGCCGTTGATCGTCTTGATCGGCTGGTGGTAGACCTCCTCGAAGCCCTTGTTCGAGACGTCCTGCAGGATGCGGTCGACGTAGATGACGCGCTTGCGCTTGCCGGGCGGATCCCAGTTGGCCCGCTCGCGGAAGCGCCGCAGGAGGACGCCCCCGGACGAGCGTGAGATGCCGGAGCTCGACGTGAGCTCGAGCAGCACGAGTCCGCCGATGACCATGAACTGCGGACGCCCCGCGCCGTAGCCGTCGGGGACGCGCTTCTCGCCGGGCTTCTGCCCCTTGAGCTCGAACTCGACCTCGATCTCGGCTCCGTCGCGCAGCACCTTGGCCTTGACGCGGTCGCCCGCGTAGCGTCGGCCGCTGAGGAGGTAGCTGGAGCTCAGACGGCCGTGCACCTCGTGCACGAACTTGCCCTCGTCGTCGATGTCGTAGCCGTCGACGGAGAGCAGGACGTCGTTCTCCTTCAGCACGCCGTCACCGGTGCGGCCCGGCACGACGCGGCTGATGGCGATGCCGTGCTGGTTGTCGGCGAGACCGTAGTAGGTCCGCAGATCCCCGCGGAGCAGCTGATGCGTCCAGAAGCCGGGGCCCGGGCGGCCGTGGTAGCCGTCGTCCTCGAAGTCTTCCATGTACTGCCGGATCGTCTCGATCGAGAGAATCGTGGCCTGCTGGCGACTACCGTAGGTGCTCGTGACGAGGCCGACGATCTTGCCTTCCTTCGACAGCGCGACCTGGCCGTCGCCGCTGTCGGAGAGCGAAGCCCGCAGCTGGAGGTCCAGCCCCGTGCTGCCGGCGATGGCGCGGATCACGCGCGCGTTCGTGCGCTCCGGGATGTTGTCGCGTCCGAGGTAGTGGATCTCGAACTCGTCATCAAGCTTGACCGGCTCGCCCAGCGGGAGCGGGCCGAGGGCCTTCTTCAGGTTCGGATCGTCGAACTCGATCAGCGCGAGGCCCACCCGACGATCGACGTGCCGCAGCTTGCCGGGATAGCGACGCGCGCTGTTGGCGGTCGCGATCTCGATCATGCGCTGGTTCATCACGTGGCTGGACTTGGTGAGGATGAGGCCGTCCCCCACGACCACGCCGCGGCCGGAGCGTGTGTACTCGTTGCCGAGCTTCCAGGGCGCCGTGCGCTCGTAGCTCTGGGTGGTGACGTGCAGCCTGACGAGTGCTGCGCGCAGCTTGGGCGCGAGGTCCTCGTCCTTGGCTGCGGCCGGGCCCGCGGGTGCGGCGAGCAGGAGGGTGAGGCCGATGACGGCGGTGGCGAGGCGGCGCATGACTACTTGTCCTCCTTCGGCTGCACGTGGCGGTCTTCGGCGATCTCGTATTTCTTCAGGATGTCCGGGTGGACGGCGCGGAGCTTCTTCATGTCGAGGATCAGCGGCGCCGTGTTGACGCCTTCGAACTCGACCTTGATCAGGTCCTTCTTCGAGGAGTCGATCAACTGCACGAAGTGCGCGAAGTCCTTCGGCTGCACGCCGTCGACCTTGTCCACGATGGCGTCGCCGTAGCGGATGTAGCGGGTGCTGGGATGCGCCAGGACGCGACTGAGGAGCACGAGTTGCTCGCGCGACGTCCCCTCCTGCACCACCGTGCGGTAGTACTGCTGCATGTAGTAGCTGAGGTCGTTGCTGCGGCCCCAGCCCAGGTAGTTCTCGGTGAGCGGGACGAACAGGTAGCCGCCGAGCACCATGTACTCGGGCCGTTCGTCGTAGACGCGGCCGGGCTTCATGCGGGCCGCCCACTCCTTGAGACTCACCTCGAGATCGATGATCTTCCCGTCGCGCAGCACCGTCAGCGTGACTTTCTCGCCGATCTGCTTGCCTTCGACGACGAAGGCGAAGTCGAGGAACTCGTCACCGACCTTCACTGTGCCGTCGGACTCGATCTTGACGCCGTCGATCTTGAGGATGACGTCGTTCTTCTTGAGCGTGCCGGCAACGCTTGCGTACGGCACGGGCTTGAGCACGAGCATGCCGCCGTCCTGGTCCTCAGGCACGCCGAGGAACTTGCGCAGCGTGGGGTTGCGCAGGTTCGCCATGTAGATGCCGAGCTCGGGGTAGCCGTGGTAGACGTCGTCCTTGATGTCGGTGAGGAAGTGCTGGATCACCGACGGGGCGATCATGTAGCCGAGGTTCTGCGCGAACATGCGCCCCTGGAACGCGACGCCGCAGACCTTGCCGTTCTGGATGACCGGGCCGCCGCTGTTGCCGGGGTTGATCGCGGCGTCCGTCTGGATCGTCAGGTGATCGTCGGCCCCTGTGTGCACGTAGGTGTGCACCTCGATGCGCGAGACGACGCCCTCCGTCACCGACAGCTTGTTGCCGCCGGTCGGGTAGCCGATCGTCATGACCTTGGAGCGCATGGCGGGACGCTCGGCGATCTCGAGCGGGACCATGCCCTCCCAGAACTCGTCGTCGTCCACCGTGATGACGGCCAGGTCGCAGTCGTGTCCGGCGTAGAGCAGGCGCGCCTCGTAGCGCTTCACGCGGTCGGCGCGCTTCACCTGCAGGTTCTTTGCGTCGCTGATGACGTGGGCGTTCGTCATCAGGCGCCGATCGCCGATGTAGAAGGCGCTGCCGCTCGAACTCTGCGGGCGCGGACGCTGCCAGGGCTTGCGGTAGTTCTCGGACTGCGAGACCGTGAACACCTTCACCACGGACGCGCGCAGCTTCTTCAGATCCGGCTGCGACGGGTCGGCGGCGGGCGCGGGCTTGGGCGCGGCCTTCGGCGGCGCGGCCTTGGCCTCGTCATCGGGACCGGCCAGGGCGGGCACTGCGGGCACGAGGAGCGCGCAGGCGAGCAAGACCGCTAGAGCGCCGAGCAGGCGCAGATTCTTCGTTCTCGACGGCATGGGACCCCCTGTTGCGGAGAGCGGGGCCGGATTGTATGCGCGTCGGCGGGGCGGATGCCACGGGCTCCGCTTTCCGGCGATCGCGGTCGGGCCCCAGGCCCGGGCCCTGCGTCAGCGGGCTTCCACGCGGAACTCGCTCCGGGCTCCGCCACCCAGGCCGAGGATGTTGTCCTCCTTGACGTCGAACTCGCGGTCGAGGCGGCTCGCCTTCTCCGGGCCGAGGAGCTTCTGGATGGCCTGCTCGCGCTCGCTCTGGGCCTCCATGAGGCCTGCGAAGTTCCCGATCACCTTCGGCATGTACTTGCCGACGAGGCCCATGCGCTTGGCCGGGTCCTTGGCGGCTTCGGCGACCTCCCGCTTGACCTCCTCGGGGTCTCCGTCGGGGCCGGCTGCAATCTTGTACATCTTGTTCTGGTAGCGGTCGTAGATCGCGCGCAGCTCGTCTTCCTGCGCGCCGCTGAGCTCGAGTGCGCCGGCCGCCTCGGACAGGCTCACGCGCTTCTTGATCGGGCGCTTGGGCAGGGCAACCTCGCCCTCGGCGCCGCCGAGCTTGTCCTCGATCGAGGCGAGGCGCTCGTCGATGCGCGCCAGGGATCCCGCGGGTGCCTGCGCGCCGCCGCCCGAAGCGAGGGCCGGTGCGGCTTGGATCGACCGCTCGATGGCCTCGAGGCGATCGAGCAGGACGGTGGGAATGCCCGTCCCCGAGAGCTGTGCGCCGCCCGTGCCCTCGGGAGGCAGACGCCGCTCGATCGAGGCGAGGCGCGCCTCGATGGAGCTGAGGTCGGTGCTGCCGCCCAGCCCGCCGCCCTGCTCGGCACGGAGCGAATCCATCAAGAAGACGGTGCCCGCCGCGGCGGCGAGTCCTACGACGATGGCGACGATGGTCTGGTTCATCTCGGCGTTCTCCCTCAGCGGGCCACCCTACCCGCCGCGGAGGGCGGATTCAGAGAGCGACCCAGTCGATGTACGCAGGCGCGAGCGCTGCGTTGGCGGCGCTGAAGTGTTTGCAGCCGCGGAAGTGGCGAATCGAGAGCGGCGAAGGGTGGCCGGCCTCGAGCACCACGTGCCGCGTGCCGAGCAAGGAGCGTCGCTTGCGGGCGTCTCCGCCCCACAGCAGGAAGACGAGCGGCTCGGGCCGGGCCGCCAGGTGAGCCAGGACGGCTTCAGTCAGGGCTTCCCAGCCCTTGCGGCGGTGCGAGCCCGCCTCGCCTGCGCGCACCGTGAGCACGGTGTTCAGCAGCAGGACCCCCTGCTCCGCCCAGGCGCCGAGATCGCCGCGCCCGGCGGGCGGGGCCGCACCGAGATCCTCCGCCACCTCGCGCAGGATGTTGGCGAGGGAGCGTGGCAGGCTGCCGTCGCCGCGGTAGGAGAAGGCCAGCCCGTGGGCGTGGCCCGGCGTGGGGTAGGGATCCTGGCCCAGGATCACGACGCGCACGTCCGCGGGTGCCACGGCGTTGAACGCGGCGAAGACCTGCTCCGGCGGCGGCAGCACCTCCGCGCCGGAGGCCTGCTCCTCCTCGAGGAAGGCGGCGAGGTCGGCGAAGCCCTCGCTCGCCAGCACGGGTGTCAGGGCGACGCGCCATGCGGGCGACGTGAGGCCCGCAGCCAGGCGAACCGAGGCGGCCGTCACGTCGCTCAGTCCTTCGCCAGGGTGCCGAGCTTCTTCTTGAGGCGCCCGATCTCCCTGCCCACGGCCTCTTGCGAGGAGCCGAAGGCGAGGCTGCGCGTCTCGCCCACGAGTTCCTGCGCGAGGAAGAGCGCCGCCATGCGCGTGTCGGCGTCCTTCGAGTCCAGCAGGTCCGCGACATACCGGCCGAGCACCTTCACGGCCGACGCGCCATCACCGGTTTGGTGCAGGAAGTAGATGGCCGCGATGCGAACCGACGCGTCCGGGTGATCCAGCAAGCCCAGCACACGGGCGGACACGACGGGCAGCTTCAGCCGCGTGATGGCGCGCAAGGCGAAGCGCACCATCTCCGGCTGCTCGTGGCCGAGGTAGGCGGCGAAGCCCGGCGCGATGCGCGCGCGATCCTCGTCGCTCCAGGCCTTGGGCGAGGCCGCGGCGTGCTCCACGAGCACGTGGCGCATGGAGCGGTGGGAGGTCTGGGGCAGCAGCGCGAGGAAGGCATCGACGTGGAGCAGGTGCGGGCCGGCCAGAGCCACCCAGGGGCGCAGCGTCTCCGCGTCGCAGGACGGCTCGCAGGAGGCGATCTCGGCCGCGAGCGCTGCGGACGCCTTCGTGACGGGCATCGAGCCGAGTACGCCGAGGAAGTGTGTAACGCGCGCGCCCGACTCCTCTTGATCCCACAGGGCGCGCAGTTCCGTGACGTCCTCGGGGGTGGCCTGGGCCAGTTCCTTGCGGAGGTTCTCGCGATCGGCGCCGCCCGCGCCCCACACCTGCAGCCACCTCGCCACCGGACTGGGGCGGCGAGCGGCCTGCGCCTGGGCGTCCTTCAACTGCGCCTCGAGCGCCGTCACTCGCTGCTGCGCTGCCTCGGCGGCGGCGGCGGCCTGCGCCTCCAGTGCGTCGGCGCGCGCGTTGGCCGTGGCGCGCAGCGCCTCGGTCCGCTCGGCCTTGTCCACGGCGGCCTGCTGCGCCGAGCGGGCGGAAGCCAGATCATCTCGAGCGGCCTCGACCTGCTTGCGCAGCCCTCCCAGCTCGGCCTCGTAGGCGATCAGGAACTCCGCGACCTCGGCCGACTCCGCCCCGGCCCCCTCGAGGGGCTCGACGCTCGGCCCCATGCCCAAGGCACGGTCCACGCGCTGGACATGCAGGTCGCCCACGGCCTTCGCCGCGTCCTCCTCCGCCGTCCGGCGCGCCTTGACCTGGACGAAGAACATGACGGTCATCAGCGCCAGCGCGGCCCAGGGCAGCAGGCGGGTGAACACGGTGCGGGCACTTCCAGCCATGAACGAGGGCCTCCGTGGCCCAAGTCTACGGCCCCCGACCACCAGTGCCCCGCGGCCCGCCCCCCGGGTACCTTGCGCGGATGCCCCAGGACCTCCCCCCGCTCGTCGATTCGCACTGCCACCTGACGTGGGAGAGCTTCGACGAGGACCGCGCTGACGTCATCGCCCGCATGGCCGAGGAGGGCGTGGAGCAGGCCATCGTGGTCGCCACGTCGACCGCCAACGCCCTGGAGTGCGCCGCGCTGTGTGAAGCGCATCCGGGCCTCTACCCCACCGCGGGCATCCACCCCAACGACGTGCCGGACGACGTCGAGCAGGCGCTCGCCGACCTCGATGGGGTCCTCATGGGCGGCGGCTTCGTCGCCGTCGGCGAGACGGGACTCGACTACTACCGCGACAACACCGTGCCCGAACGCCAGCAGCAGGCGTTCCGCCACCAATGTCGGCGTGCGCTCGAGAACGACCTGCCCGTCATCGTCCACATCCGCGACAAGGAAGGCTCGTGGCAGGCCTTCGACGACGTCGGTGACGTCATCGAGGAGTTCCCCGGCCTACGGGGCGTCATCCACTGCTACACGGGGGACCCGGCCCACGCGCGCCGCTACCTCGCCGCCGGCTTCGTGATCTCGTTCGCCGGCATCCTGACGTTCCCCAAGGGCGATAACGTGCGGGAGTCCGCGCTCGCCGTGCCGATCGAGGAGACGCTCGTCGAGACCGACGCGCCCTTCCTCGCGCCGGTCCCCAGGCGCGGCAAGCGCAACGAGCCGTCCTACGTCGCACACACGGCGCGCAGCCTGGCGGAGCTCAAAGGCCTCTCCGAAGCGGACGTACGCCGGATCACGACGAGGAACGCCCGCCGCCTCTTCCGCCTCCCCACCGAGGAGACGGCCGGTCCGCCGACCTACGCGATCCGCGACAGCCTGTACGTGAACCTCACGAATGCCTGCGACGCCAAGTGCACCTTCTGCCCGCGCACGCACGACGAGTACGAGGTCAAGGGCTACGACCTGCGGCGCGCCAAGGACCCGCGCTTCGAAGAGATCGTCGCTGCGATCGAGGATCCGACGCAGTACGACGAGATCGTATTCTGCGGCTTCGGCGAGCCGACGCTGCGCCTCGAGACCTTGAAGCAGGTCGCGGCCTGGGTGAAGGAGCGCGGCGGCAAGACCCGGCTCAACACGAACGGCCACGCCGACCTGATCAACAAGCGCGCGACCGCGCCCGAACTGGTGGGGCTCGTCGACAGCGTGTCGGTGAGCCTGAACGCCCAGGATCGGGAGACCTTCGAGCGCCACTGCCCGTCCGCCTTCTCGCCGGACGGCTACACGCCGATGCTCACCTGGATCCGCGCGGCCAAGGCTGCGGGGCTCACGGTCGTCTGCACGGCCCTGGCCGGCCTCGAGGGCGTGGACATGGAGGCCTGCAAGCGACTGGCCGTCGAGGAACTCGGCGTGGGCTGGCGCGGCCGGACGCTCAGCGAGGTCGGGTAGGGCTTCCCCCACGCGGGCTCGCGGCTCGGTAGGATGCTGCCCCCCGAGGAGGGATTCGCTTGAGCAAGCCGGGAGTCAAGGAAGCGGCGCAGGCCGTGGCCCAGTACGCGGAAGACGTGGAGCGCCTCAAGGCTGCCATCGGCCGTGTCATCGTGGGCCAGGCGGAGGTGGTGGAAGCCGCGGTGCTCTGTCTGCTGGCGGGCGGCAACCTGCTGCTGGAGGGTGTGCCCGGCACGGGCAAGACCCTGCTCGTGCGCACCCTGGCCGACGCCCTGGAGCTGTCCTTCGGTCGCATCCAGTGCACCCCGGACCTGATGCCGGCCGACGTGATCGGCACGTGGATCGTGACGGAGGAAGGCGGGAGCCGGGACTTCGTCTTCCGCAAAGGACCGGTCTTCGCCAACGTCCTGCTCGCGGACGAGGTCAACCGCGCCACGCCCAAGACCCAGAGCGCCCTGCTCGAGGCCATGCAGGAGCGGCAGGTGACGGCGGGTGGTCAGACCTTCCCGCTGCCGGATCCGTTCGTCGTGCTGGCCACGATCAACCCGATCGAGATGGAGGGCACCTACCCCCTGCCCGAGGCGCAGCTCGACCGCTTCCTGCTCAAGAGCATGGTCTCGGGTGCCACCGTCGAGGAGATGCGGACGATCCTGGACCGCACCACGGCCGAGGAGCTGACAGCCGTCGAGCCCGTTCTCGACGCCGAGCGCATCCGCGCCATGCAGGCTCTCACGCGGCAGGTGCCGCTCGGCGACCGCGCCCGGGACTGGGTCACCCGCCTCGTGCACGCCACGCGACCGGACGCGCAGGAAGCCGGCCCGCTCACCAAGCGCTACGTGCGCTACGGCGCCAGCGTTCGGGCGGCGCAGGCCCTCACGCTGTGCGGCAAGGTCCTCGCCCTGGCGAGCGGGCGCGCGGCGGTGGCCCGCGAGGACATGCAGCGGGTCGCCCACGCCGCCCTGCGCCACCGCATCGTGCTGAACTTCGAGGCCGAGGCCGAGGGGATCGCCACGGAAGCCTTGATCGACGAAGCGCTCGAGGTCACGGGCGCCGGATAACGCCCCCGCGCGGCCAAACCGCGAAATACTGGGCCCCGGACGCCGCTGGTCACACGGGCGGCGGTTGAACGGCGCGGGCGCTCGGCCTACGATCTAGCTCCCTGAAGGCGGGGTACGCTCGCCCTGGAGATCCCATGAAGCTCGAGAAGCACCGCTACGAGAACGTCGTCATCCTCAAGTTCACAGGCGAGTTCGACACCTTCAACCTGCCCGCCTTCAGCGAGCGCATCGACCGCATGATCCAGAGCGGTGACAACCAGTTTGTCTTCGACCTGCGCCTGCTGAAGTTCATCAACTCGGCTGCGCTGGGCTATCTGATCAAGACGTCCAAGCGCCTCCAGAGCGAAGGTGGCCAGATGGTGCTCGCCCGTCCGAGCAAATTCATCAAGAAGACGCTCACGACCCTCGGGCTCGACGACGTCTTCAAGATGTTCGAGTCCGTCGAGGCCGGCGTGCAGCACTTCCGCACCGGCGAGGACGTCGGAGAGATCCAGCTCGAAGGCGGCGAGTACGACGAGGCGCTGACCGGCAGCGTGCCGATCCTCTTCCGTCCGAGCGGCACGGAGGAAGCCAACGCGCTGCCGAACCAGGTCGGCCGCATCGTGACGCTCTACGAAGATGGACTGCTCTTCCGCTACGAGCCCGACCACGACAAGGGCGACGACCCGGTCGAGAAGTTCCTCAACGCGGGCCAGACCCTCAAGCTGAAGTTCCGCCAGCCCTTCGCCGTCAAGGAGTACTACTTCGAGATGAGCGGGCAGATCCAGGAAGTCAGCAAGATGGCCGGCGGCGACGACGACGACACGACCGTCGACGCGATCCGCGTGCGCTACGAGGACATCAAGGACGACGACCGCGAGCACCTCGAGCAGTTCGTCCGGGATCAGGAGTCCTGGAAGAGCGAACTGTCATAAGCCGCGCGGACACGGGTCGGGGCGGCCACCCGCCCTTCGCCTCGCTGTGCTCGGTCAGGGCTCGGGCCGCCCCTACGGTGTACTGACGACGCCCGATCGACGCCACGCCTGACGCCTCCTTGCGCAGTCACCGCCCCGACGCGCCGCTCGCCCGGCGGAGATGGGCATGCAACCCCGCTACCTGTGCCGGCGTGTAGGGGCGGCATACATTGCCGCCCAGCGGTGCCGCCCAGCGGTCACGGCAG
>JAHEIK010000415.1 GCA_024639415.1 Planctomycetota bacterium | reverse complement strand
CCATCCGATCTCGTCAATCGTCTGGGGTGTTCAGACTGGCGCGGGGCGGTGTCGACTGCGTCCTCGCGTGGGAAGACCACGCGACGTCCTTGTCTCCCAGCCCCGCATCCAGCCTGAACACCCCAGACTGGGGGGGGCGACGGGCTGGGGGCCGAGACGTAGTGGTTTGTTCGGGGAGGCAGGGAACGGCGGGTTCGGGGAAACCATGTAGGCTCACGCGCGTTCCCCCTGGGGACACCCATCCCTCGACGAGGACGACCAGCCGTGAAGATCTTCGAGCCGCACATCCACCTCATCGCGCGCACCACCGACGACTACGAGAGGCTGGCCCTGTGCGGTGTGCGTGCCGTCGTCGAGCCCTCGTTCTGGCTCGGCCAGCCGCGCACCTCGATCGGGACGTACGTCGACTACTGGGCCTCGATCGCCGGCTACGAGAACCAGCGCGCCGCGATGTTCATGATCGACCAGTACCACACGATCAGCGTGAACCCGCGCGAGGCCAACGACGAGGGGCTCGCGACCGAGGCGCTGAGCGCCATGCTCCCGTTCCTGGACGGCGAGCGCTGCGTCGCCATCGGTGAGATCGGTTACGACGACATCACCAAGGCCGAAGAGCGCATCATGGTCAGCCAGATCGAGACGGCCGTCGAGCGCGACATGCCGCTCCTCATCCACTCGCCGCACCGCGAGAAGCGCCGGGGTACGATCCGCAACCTCGAGATCCTGCGCGACATGAACGTCAACCCGGACCAGGTGCTCTACGACCACAACACCGAAGAGACCATGGACCTCGTGCGCGAGTACGGCTGCTGGGCCGGCATGACGATCTACCCGCTGACCAAGCTCTCGCCCGAGCGCGCCGCCAACCTGCTCGAGACCTACGGCCACGAGCGCTGCATGATCAACAGCAGCGCCGACTGGGGCATCAGCGACCCGCTCATGGTGCCCAAGACGATCCTCGAGCTGCGCCGCCGCGGCTGGGACGACACCCGCATCGAAGAGTTGGTCTGGAACAACCCGCGCGACTTCTACGCCCAGTCGGGCCGCCTGCAGGCGCCGACGCTCGACGCCGGCGTACCCGTCGCCGCCAGCGTCTAGCCGAGCGTCCGAGGGGCGCGGGTCACTGGCTCGCCCCCGTGAACCTCCCCGTTCGCCGTCCGTTCGACCTCCCCAGGGGCAGTTCCCTGCCCTTTGAAGGAGGTGGCGCATGCGCGCATGGCATTGGTTCGGTCTGGTCCTCATTCTCACGCTCGTGGGCGCTCCGGGGGTGCAGGCCGGTGAGGGCGCGGAACGCCACGGCGCCTCCTCCGTCGCGGAGAAGGCCCTCGAGGCCCTGAAGCTGCGCATGGAAGCCCGCATCAAGGAGGGCGAGTTGCTTGCCAAGACCGGACGCCTCGAGGAGGCCCTCGAGGCCTACCGCAGCGTCGGCACGCTCTACGAGCAGGGCATGAGCACCGTGCAGCGCCTGATCGCCGGCCTCGGTGCGGCCCCGGCGCCCGTCAAAACGCCCTTCTTGCGCCCCAGGGTCGAGCTCAAGCCGGTGCGGCCCGAGACGGACCTGGGCGCTTTCGTCGGACGCGCCGGCGCGCGCCACGCCCGCCCCAGTGCTGCCAGCGCCATCACGAACGCACTCGAGTGGCTGAAGGCCCACCAGAGCCCGACCGGAGCCTGGGAAGCCGCGGGCTTCGCCGACTGGTGCAACGGCCAGCGCGTCCCGCTGGAGGCCGCGCGGCCCGATGGGCGCGGCAAGCCGCTCTACGACATCGGCGTCACGGGCTTGGCCCTGCTGGCCTACACGGGCGCTGGCCATACGTACCGCGGCAAGGGCCCGTACACGGAGACGATCGCGAAGGGACTGCGCTACTTGAAGACCGTGCAGGATGCCGAAGGCTGCATCGGTCCGCGCAAGAGCCAGCACTACCTCTACAGCCACGGCATCGCCACGCTGGCGCTGCTCGAGTCCTACGCGCTGACGCGCAGTCCGATCCAACGCGTCGCCTGCCAGAAGGCGCTCGACTTCATCGCCAAGGCACGCAATCCGTACATGGGCTGGCGCTACGGCGTGCGCCCCGGCGACAACGACACCTCGCTCACGACGTGGATGGTCATGTGCCTCAAGAGCGCGCTCCTCACGAACAAGGAGGATGCCCGCAAGGATCGCGAGGCGTCCTTCAAGCTGGACACGGCCGCCTTCTCGGGTGCCAAGGCGTGGCTCGACAAGGTCACGGACCCGGACTACGGCCGCGTCGGCTACATCGCCCGCGGCAGCGGCCCGGCCCGCGCGCAGGAGATGATGGACAAGTTCCCCGCGGACAAGTCCGAGGCCATGACGGCTGCCGGGATGGTGGCGCGCATCTTCATGGGCGAGGACCCGCGCAAGAGCAAGCTCCTGAAGCTCGGCGCCGACCTCTGCTCGAAGCTGCCCCCGGTCTGGAACACGGCTGACGGCTCCATCGACATGTACTACTGGTACTACGGCACGCTTGCGATGTTCCAGGTCGGCGGCAAGCACTGGTCCAACTGGCGCAAGGCGCTGGACGCTGCCGTGGTGAAGACGCAGCGCATGGACGGCGATGCCTGCGGCGTGAAGGGTTCCTGGGATCCCGTCGGTCCCTGGGGCGCCGACGGCGGCCGCGTGTACTCGACCGCCCTCATGGTCATGTGCCTCGAGGTCGCCTACCGCCACGCCCGGGTCTTCGGCACGAGGTGACCTGGCGGCTCGACTCCGGGGATCGGGGATCGGGGACGGGTCACGGGGACGCCGGGAACGGAGACGGGAACGGTGACGGGAACGGGTGGGGTGGCGTTACAACCGCCCCATGAGTGACGCACACGACCACCGCGCGCACGGCTTCTCGACGCGCGCCGTCCATGCGGGCCAGCGCCCCGATCCGACGACGGGCGCCGTCATGACGCCCGTCTACTTCACCTCGACCTACGTGCAGGAAGCGCCCGGCGTCCACAAGGGCTACGAGTACTCCCGTACGCAGAACCCGACGCGTGACGCGCTGCAGGCCAACATCGCTGCGCTCGAAGGCGGCAGCCACGGCATCGCCTTCGCGTCGGGCCTCGCGGCGTCGCATGGCGTCTTCAGCCTGCTGTCGGCGGGCGACCGCCTCGTCGTCGGCCACGACATCTATGGCGGCACCTACCGCCTGATCGATCAGGTCATGCAGCGCCAGGGCCTGACGTTCGAGGTCGTGGACACGACGGACCTCGCGGCCGTCGAGCGTGCGCTCGAGACACCGACGCAGATGGTGTGGTTCGAGACGCCTACGAACCCGCTGCTGCACGTGAGCGACGTCGCCGCCGTCTGCGAGCGCGCTCGCGCGGCCGGCGCGCTGGCCGTCGTCGACAACACGTTCGCCACGCCGTATCTGCAGACGCCGCTCGCGCTCGGCGCCGACATCGTCGTGCACAGCATGACGAAGTACCTCGGCGGCCACAGCGACGTGGTGGGGGGGATCTGCGTCACGGCCGACGAGGAGCTTGCCGAGCGGCTGCGCTTCCTGCAGAACGCCATCGGCGCCCAGATCGGGCCCATGGACTCGTTCCTCGTGATGCGTGGGACCAAGACGCTGGCCGTCCGCATGGAGCGCCACTGCGACAACGCCGAGGCCGTCGCCGCCTGGCTCGGCGAGCACCCGAAGGTGCGCCGGGTCTTCTACCCCGGCCGCGAAGACCATCCCGGTCACACGGTGGCCAAGGGCCAGATGCGGCGCTTCGGGGGGATGGTCAGCTTCGACCTGGACGCCGACCTCGAGACGGCCACCCGCCTCGCCTCGGCCACCCGGCTCTTCGCCCTGGCCGAGAGTCTGGGGGGCGTCGAGAGCCTCCTGGACCATCCGGCGAGCATGACCCACGCCTCCGTCCCGCGCGAGGAACGCCTGAAAACAGGCTTCACAGACGGATTGCTGCGCCTCTCCGTGGGGATCGAGGACCTCCAGGACCTCCTGGGGGACCTGGAACAGGCCTTCGACATC
>JAHEIK010000414.1 GCA_024639415.1 Planctomycetota bacterium | reverse complement strand
TCGCCGACAGCCTCGACCGCGAGATCGAGGACCTCACGGTGGTGATCCTCGAGCGGCCCCGCCACGACCAGCTCATCGCCGACGTACGCGCTGCGGGTGCGCGCATCCTGCTCATCACCGACGGGGACGTACAGCCGGCTGTGAGCGCCTGTGTAACGGGCACGGCGGTCCACGCCCTGATGGGCATCGGCGCCGCACCCGAGGGCGTCATCACCGCGGCTGCCGTGCGCTGCCTCGGCGGCGAGATGCAGGGCCGCCTGGTCGAGGCCAAGGCGGGCGACCGCGAACGCGCCGAGAAGATGGGCGTCTCCGACTTCGACTTCAAGCACACGGAGTTGACGCTGGCGCCCGGCGACAAGATCCGCTTCGCCGCCACCGGCGTGACGGACGGCGAGCTGCTGCGCGGCATCACGTACTGGGGCCATGGCTGCCGTACGCACAGCCTCGTCATGGGGCTCGAGGAGCCGCGCAAGGTGCGCTTCATCGACACGATCCACGTCGAGGGCGACAGCCAGCAGACCGTCGAGGTGCGGATCTAGCTCCTTCCCGTAGCCGTAACCGTAACCGCTCAGGGGACGTGCCCACTGCTCGCGACGCGAGGCCGCGTGCGAGGATCGCGCTACACGCCCACAAGGCCTGGGGCGCGAGCGGACATGCGCAGGCCACTGGCTCGGTTACGGTTACGGATGCGTGCGGCGCACGCCGCGCACGAGCGGCTCCGCCCTACTCGCGCGCGCCCAGCACCATCTTGATCTGCTGCTCCTTGCCGGCGCGCCGGATGAGCAGCAGCAGGGTGTCGCCCGACCAACGACCGCGCAGCACCTCGCGCACGTCGTTCGGTGTCGCGACGGCCTTGCCGTCGATCTCGACGATCTCGTCGCCGGCCTTGAGTCCGGCCTTGTCCGCGGCCTTGTCCTTCAAGACGGTCGCGAGGACGGTCGTGAGCTCGTTCCCGAGCTGCTTCCAGGTGATGCCGAAGAAAGGCGCGCGGAAGGTGCGGCCGCGCTTCAACTCCCCCAGGACAGGCTCGATCTGGGTCCACGGCACGACGAAGCCGATGCCCGAGTTGCGCCCATGCATCGTCGTGGACCACAGGGTCAAGACTCCGAGCAGGCGACCTTCCAGATCGACCGCCGCACCACCGCAGTTGGCGTCGGTGATGCCGGCGTCGGTCTGCCACTGGGAAGCCCAAGGCGACGCGGTGTCGTCGGCGTGCTGCTTGGACAGCATGCCGACCGTCAGTAGCGGGTCGTCCAGTCGATTGACGCCGAACGGATTGCCGATCGTGAGCACGAAGCGCCCGGCGCGCAGTTCGGAGGGCTTGGCCGGGGTGAGCAGCTCGAGGCCGCCCGAAGCCGTAGTGCCTCCGCCACTCAGGTCGGCCTTCAGCAGGGCGACACCGATTCCCTCGTGATGGCCAACGACCTTGGCCGGCACCTTCCGCGCGTCGGGCAGGTGGACGGTGATGCTCGTGATCCCTGCGAGACCGGCCGCCACCTTCACGTTGGCGGGCGGCTTGCGCCAGCGGCCCCCGTGCACCAGTGTCGCGATGTTGGCCAGGTTGTAGAGACTCGTCAGGACGTAGCCGTCCTCGCTGACGAGGACGCCGCTGACGGGACCGAGATAGCGCGGGATGTTCACCGTCCCACGCCCCGCCGGCTCGGCGAGGCTCAGCTGGCCCTTGCGCTTGACTTCCAGGCTCACGACGGACTTGTAGGCGCGGCGTGCCGTGTGGTGGAACACCGTCGCCAGAGCAGCGGACTCGCGCCTCCTCGTGCTGCTGCTCTTCGGCTCGGGAAACAGCTCCGCGAACTCCGGCAGATCCTTGTAGCAGTGCTTGAGCCGCTGCACCGGGATCACCTTGCCCAGGTAGGCGTACGCCAGCTCGGGATCGTCCTGCTTCTTGCCTGTACCCACGAGCGGGACGACGTTGGAGATCGTGCCGACGAGTTGCCCCTCGATGTCGACGAAGGGACCGCCGTTCACGCCCGGATTGACTGCGGCGCTCGTGTAGATGTAGCGGTATGCGCCCTCTTCCTTGGTCGTACCCGCGACGAGGGAGGCGACGACGCCGGCGGTCAGCGTGGGCGGCGCCTCGGCGGCCAGACCGAACGAGTTACCCACGGCGAAGGCGAAGTCCCCCACCTTGAGCAGGTCGCTGTTGCCGGCCTTGAGGTACTTGAGTCCGCTCGGCGGCTTCTCGATGCGCATGAGCGTCGTATCGAGGTCGCGGTCGCGCTTGATGACCTTGGCCTTGAAGCTCTGGAAGCCCTTGCCCTTGAGGCTGGGGAGGCGTATCTCCACGAGGTCGGCCCACTTGCGATGCTCGGCCTTCGGCTGCTGCCCGCTGGGCACGTCCAGGTAGATGCCGACGTCGCCGTCGGAGAGCACGAGACCCTTGCGGGACACGATCACACCGGAGCTGCCGCCGATGATCTTCTTCGGTTCCACGCCCCACGGCAGGCAGACGACGGTCGCAGGTGTGACCCTACGGATCGCCTTCTCGAACTCGTCCTCGACCTTGGTGAGGCTGCCCTTGCCGAGGGCGGGCCCGGCACAGAGGAGGCTCCCCAGGACGACGACGGCGACCAGGGACGTAACGATGCGGCGCGTCATGCTGATCACCGCTTCTTGTCCCCCAGCGGACCCTTCCAGCGCTTGTACTTCTTGCCGGTCTTCCACTTCACAGTCACTACGGTCCCGGCGGAGAGGACGGCCAGGATCTCGCGCAGCTCACTGGCGGTCTCGATGCGCTTCACGCTGCCCTTCACGGTGATGCTGGTGACGAGGTCGCCCTTCTTGGGACGGTCCTTGCTGCCGGCCATCGGACTGTGTGCGTCGAGCTTCACGACGCGGGCGCCCATGGCCTTGCCCTTCTTGTCCTTGGCGGTCGCCGTGATGAGTCCGAGGAAGCCGGCTTCGGCGTCGCCCTCGTCGATGAGCTGACGCAAGTACGCGTCGACCTGGTGCGCCGGCAGGGAGAAGGCGGCGCCCGTGTTCGTCGGCCGTACACCGCGGATGCGGCTGCCGGTCGCGATCTTGCCGTTGATGCCGATGAAGCGGCCGCGCAGGTCCCAGAGCGGTCCGCCGCTGTTGCCGGGGTTGACCTCGGCGTCGTGCTGGATGGCTCCGACGTACTGGAACTGGCCGCCCAGGAAGCGCCCCATGCCGGAGATCACGCCGAGTGTGGTGACGCTGCGGCCGTCCTCGGCGAGGAAGAACGGGTTGCCCGTGGCGATGACCCACGTGCCTTCGCGCAGGCCGCTCGTGCTGTTGCTGGCCTTCACGCTCACGCCACGGAACTTCACCCTCTTGGGCTTGTCCTTGAAGCGCAGGAGCGCGATGTCGTACTCGGGAATCGAGTCGTGTTGGATCACGTCGCGGTAGACGCCGTCGTGCGTGACGACCTTCAGCGCGTTGTGGCCCTTCGTCACGTGGACGTTCGTCAGGATCCAGAGCTTGCCGCTGCGGTTGATGATCACGCCCGAGCCGCCGCTGGCCTTGACCAAGACCGGCGTGGACTGCCCCGGCACCTTGCGGTTGCGCATGTTGAGGACGCTGACCGAGTTGAGGCGCACCTTGTCGACGGCCTTGACCAGGCTGTCCTCGATGCCGCTGGCACGCTCGAGGGCGCTCTGGTAGGCCTCTTCGGCCGCCTTGCGGGCCTCGGCGGCGGCCGAGACGGGCTCATCGTCGGCCAGGAGCGGCGTGGACGGCCCCAGAAGGAGGCCGAGGCCAAGGCATAAGAGGAGCGGGAGGCGCTGGGTGAGACGCATGAACCGAGGGTAGCCCTGCCCCCAGGAGCGGTCAATCAGCCCCTTGCAGACGATTCATGGGGCCGTCGCCGCTCACGCGGGCCGCAGGTAGTACCAAGCGAAGGCAAGGACCTCGCGGGCGATGAACCACGGCTTCTTCAGGATGCGCTTGGGTTCAGCTGCCGGCACGGTGCGCGCCTCCACGCCGGCTCGCTCGCAGCAGAGCTTGATG
>JAHEIK010000413.1:2209-3989 GCA_024639415.1 Planctomycetota bacterium | reverse complement strand
GCACGACGTCGATTCCGACCTTCTCGAACAGTCGCTCGTTGGACAGATGGTCGGCGCGCGTGATGATCCGCTCGACACCGAGACTCTTCGCGAGCAGCGACACGAGCAGGTTCTTCTCGTCGTTGCTCGTCACGGCCACCAGCACCGAGACCTCTCCGATGCGCTCGGACTGCAGGAGGTCGAGGTCGGTGCCGTCCCCGTGTAGGACCAAGCCTTTGACGTCGGGTGCGATCTTCTCGCAGCGCTGGCGGTCGGACTCAATGATCTTGACGTTCCAGCCGGCCTCCTCGAGGCCGCGCGCCACGGCCACCCCGACGCTGCCCCCGCCGACGATGGTCGCCTCCTGCCTCTGCCGCCCCGAGGTGCGCACGCGCAGGTACTTCGACAGCAAGCGATTGATGCCGGCCAGGTTGCCCATGGCGGTCACCTTGTCCCCGGGCTGGAACTGCGACTCGCCGTTGGGCACGAACACCTCATCGTCACGCCGCGCCATGACGAGCACGACGCCGGCGGGGACCCCCACCTCCTTCAGGGGCCCCTTGGCAATGGCCGCGCCCTCTTCGATGCCATAGCGCAGGAGGTGCACGCGGCCACCGGCGAACACCTGCACGTCCAGGGCTCCGCGAACGGCGATGATGCGCAGGATCTCCGTGGCCAGTTGCTTGCCGGGTCGGACGACGTCGTCGATGCCGAGACTCTGGGCCAGGGCGGCGGCATCCTCGCCGGGCAGTTGCAGATCGGGGCGCGACAGGAAGCAGACGCTGCGGCCCGCTCCGAGCCGCTTGGCGCTGACGCAGGCGACGAGGTTGCGCTCGTCCACCGGTGAGCAGCCGACGAAGATGTCGGCCTCCTGCACCCCCGCTTCACGCAGCACGGGCGGCGACGTCATCGCCCCCAGGACCCGCTCGGCGTCGATGTGCGCCATGCGGTTCTCGTCCGCCGCCGAGTCCGGACACACGAGGATGACCTCGTGATCTTCCATGAGCGCCTCGACGAGCCGAAACGCCACCTCGTCTTCGCCGCCGATCAGGATGCGCATGCGCCCCCACTCCCTACGGAACGGCGCGTCATCGTACCGCGCGCGCGTGCCCTCGTGTCCCCCTGCCACGCTGCCGCTCTGAGAGCGGCCGGCGCGCGGCGGGCACTACGGCCGGTCAGCTCGTGCGCTCGGTCTCTGCCAGACGCCGCCGTGCGACGTCCGCTACGTTGGCTGCCGTGAAGCCGAAGTGCTCCATGAGCTCGCCTCCGGGCGCCGAAGCCCCGAAGCGGTCCATGGTGACCAGGGCGCCCTCCGGACCGACCCAGCGGTGCCAGCCCAGCGAGCAGCCCGCCTCGACACCGACACGCACGTCGCAACCGCCGAACAGCTCCGCCTGCTCCTCCACCGGGCGTGCTTCCAGCCGCTCCCAGCACGGCATCGACACGACGCGCGCCGCCACGCCCTCCTTTTGCAGCAGGTCCGCGGCCCCCATCGCGACCGGAACCTCACTGCCGCTCGCCAGCAGGCAGACGTCCGGTCGCACACTGCCCTCGCGCAGTACGTAGGCACCTTGCTCGACGCCACCGCTGGGCCGCTCCATGACGGGCAGTCCCTGCCGGGTCAGACAGAGGGCTGTGGGGCCGTCGGTGGTCAGGGCCATCCGCCACGCTTCGGCCGTCTCGGTCGCGTCCGCCGGGCGCACGACCTGCAGCCCCGGGATCGAGCGCAGCGCCGCGACATGCTCCACCGGCTGGTGCGTCGGACCGTCCTCACCGACGCCGATCGAGTCGTGCGTGAACA
>JAHEIK010000413.1:0-2199 GCA_024639415.1 Planctomycetota bacterium | reverse complement strand
TTTCATCAGCGCTGCCAGGCGAATGCTCGGCCGCATGTAGTCACTGAATACGAGGAACGTCCCACAGTACGGGCGCAACCCCCCGTGCAGTGCGATCCCGTTGCAGACCGAGCCCATGCCGTGCTCGCGAACCCCGAAGTGCAGCGTGCGGCCGGCGAACGCGCCGGGCAGGACGTCCTCCGCCCCGGGGATCGTCGTGTTGTTCGAGCCGGCAAGATCGGCCGAGCCGCCGACGAGCTGCGGTACCCCAGCGCCCAGCCCCGCCAGCACCTTGCCGGAAGCCTTGCGCGTGGCGATCGAGGCGCCGACCTCGAACGACGGCAGCCCGGACTCCCAGCCGTCAGGCAAGCGTCCGGCCAGGTCCGCCTCGAAGCGGGCGATGGCCTCGGGGGCGGCTGCGCGCTTGGACTCGACGGCACTCTGCCAGGCAGCGCGCTCCGCCTCGCCCGAGCGACCCGCCGTCTGCATGTGATCGAGAACGTCGGCGGGAACTTCGAACTGGGCGTCCTCGGGCCAGCCGAGCGCGCGCTTGGTGAGCCGCACCTCCTCCTCACCGAGCGGAGCACCGTGGGCGGCGGAGGTGTCCTGCTTGTTGGGGCTACCCTCGCCGATGTGCGTACGGCACGCCACGAGCGTCGGCCGCTGCGTCTCGGCTCGCGCTGCGTCGGCCGCGGCGACGTACGCGTCCACGTCGACCTCGTCCACACGGAGCACGTGCCAGCCGTAGCTCTCGAAGCGCTTCTCGACGTCCTCTGTGAACGAGAGATCGGTCGAGCCGTCGATCGTGATCCGGTTGTCGTCCCAGAACACGCACAGCTTGCCCAGACCCAGGTGACCCGCAAGGCTCGCGGCCTCGCCGGCCACACCTTCCATCAGGTCGCCGTCGCTGGCTATGACCCAGGTGCTGTGATCGACCAGCGTCTGCTCGTCGTCATTGAAGCGCGCCGCGAGCATCTGCTCGGCCAGGGCCAGACCGACGCCGTTGCCGATGCCTTGTCCCAGCGGACCCGTCGTCGTCTCGACGCCCGGCACCTCCCGGTACTCGGGATGCCCGGCGGCGGGACTACCCAACTGCCGGAAGCGGCGGATGTCGTCCAGGGAGAGTTCGTAGCCCGTGAGATGCAGCAGCGCGTACTGCAGCATCGACGCGTGCCCGCACGACAGGACGAAGCGGTCCCGATCAGGCCACAGCGGATCGCTGCTGTCGTACTTCATGACGCGCGTCCAGAGCGCGTAGGCCAGCGGCGCCAGCCCCATCGGCGTGCCGGGATGACCCGAGCGCGCCTGCTGCACGGCGTCCATGGCCAGCGTCTTGATCGTGTTGATGGTCTTCCTGGCGAGCTGGGAAGGGTCGTCGGTCACATCGGCTCCAGGGGTTGAGATCCTCGACGTCGTTCCGGTCATGGCTGCAACTCCTCTGATCTTGCGGGATTCTAGGGGCAGCGTCCTACGCTGGGTCTCAGCGACCGTCCTTGGGCGCGCCCGGGCCGCCCGTGACAGGCGGCATCATGGGTACGAAGGGCTTGCGCGTCGAGCGCTTCAGGAACAGCAGGGCGAAGCAGGTCTGCGTGATCGCCGACTCCGTGGCGTCCGCCGGGCGCTGCGTCGTGTCCGGCTCGCTCCAGCCGCCGTGCTTCTCCTGGGCTCCAAGCAGGTGCTCTCCCCCGACGCGGTACCAGTCATGCTTGCCGATCCAGCGCGTGCCCACCTTGGCGCCGGCGCGTTCGAGGCCGTAGAGGTAGTAGTAGTGCCACATGGACGCCCCGCCCGGCGTGGGGTTGTCCTCCACGGAGAAGTTCTCGGATAGCCACGCGATGCCCCCCAGCAGCCCGCGGTCGATCCGGCCGCGCAGCTTGGGCGTCAACTTCTTCAGGAGCCAGATGTGCTCCTTGCACATCGCGAGGCACGTCACCCCCGCGGCCGTCATCGAGCCGGTAGGCAGCTCGTTCCCGCCCGGCAGATAGGTCCAGCCGCGCGCCAGCGTCTGCCCGACCTCGGTGAAACGCTCGGGCTTCTCGACGCCCGGCTCCCACGCCTCATTCTCGATCCAGATCGGCGCATCCAGACCGTCGTCCTCCTGCTCACGCAGCAGGTACTCCGCAGCCTTCGTCCAGGTTTCGACCGGCGCACGGATGCCGCAGCGCGCCGCCGCGTCCAATGCCAGCAGCGCATACTGCGTGTTGCTGAGGTCCACGTCAC
>JAHEIK010000412.1 GCA_024639415.1 Planctomycetota bacterium | reverse complement strand
GTCGTCCTCGTCGATCACCGCGCCGAGCAGCAGCGCGCCCTCGCGGGAGCCGTCCAGCAGCAGGAGACTGCCGATGCCTTCGTCGGCGAAGTAGGGGATCGGGACCACGCGCTGGCCGTCGGGTACCGCGGCGAGTACAGCGTTGCCGAACACGTGCCCGGTGTCGAGCAGCACGCGGCGGTAGGCGCGGTCGCCATAGCGCCAGGCGCTGCGCTCGTACACGCCGGTCCCGATCAGCACGGCACGCGAGCGCGCGACGGCCGGGTGCACGAACGTGCAGCCCGCGAGGTCCGGCCAGAAGTTGCCCTCCCAGCAGACGACGAGCGAGTGGTCGCGCGCGTCGTACGCGAAGATCCCGTCCGGAACGCCCTCGAGGTCGCGCACGGCGACGTACAGGTCGGCCGGGTAGAGGCCTCCGGCCGAGGGAGCGGCCCGGTAGTGCATCGACATGCCGGGGAACTCGCGCACGAGCGTCACGCCGTAGGTGTGGTAGAGGAGGCGTCCGAGTCGCTCGGCGTCCAAGGGGCCGGGCTGGGGCGCGCTCTCGCTGCCGGGGCCACCGGGGAGCACGACGCGGCGAGCCTGGAACCAGTCCTTGAACGGAGACGGCTGGGCGCTGAAGTCCAGACCGGGATGCGCCTTGATGTTCTCCGGAGAGTACTTGGTCGCTTCCTGGTAGCGCTCGCTTAGAGAGGGGGCGGCGGGCAGTCCCATGTCCAAGGCCAAGCTAGACCCGTCTGGCCGGGTTGGCGAGGTGCGCCGGGGCCCGGGACCAGCGTTTCCTGACGGCCCGGGCGGCTCGTCCTAGCGCCGTGTTCACACTCATACGGGCGATCCGTCCCACCGGTGCTACGCTCTCCCCGGGTGCAGCAAACAAGGAGCGCGCATGGCCAAAGGCCGGATCCTGGTAATCGAGGACGAGGATCTCCTCCGGGACATGATCCTGGAGGTGCTCGGAGCCGACGGGTACGAGACCGCCGGCGCGGGTGACCCGCATGAGGGGCTGCGTCTGGTGCGGGAGCTGACGCCGGACCTCGTCGTCTTGGACTTGAACCTGCCCGCCCACATGAAGGGCCTCGAGATCTGCCGCGAGATCCGCGCCGATGCGGCCACGAGCCACATCGCCGTCTTGGTGCTCACGGGCAACAAGGGCGACGAGTACGAGACGGCGATGTTCGATGCGGGGGCCGACGAGTACATCCGCAAGACGGACTTCAAGCCGCAGCTCTTCCTGCGCCGCGTCTCGGCCGTGCTGCGCCGCGCCACCCAGACCAGCAGCGCAGCCCTGCAGCAGGGTCCGCTGACCGTCTATCCGGCGCGCCGGGAGGCCCTGGTCGACGGTGAGGCCATCGCCTTCACGCCGACCGAGTTCGACATCCTCTTCAAGCTGGCGAGCAATCCCGAGCGCGCGATCTCGCGCCGCGAGCTGCTCGACCGTGGCGGCGAGGGCGACGACGCCGCCGTGGACCGCACTGTGGACGTGCACATCCTGGCGATCCGCCGCAAGCTGGGCGAGTTCGCTTGGCTCGTCTCGACGGTCTGGGGCGTCGGCTACCGCCTGGGCACCGGCCCGGACGCCTAGACACCCCTTCGCGGCCTGCGGCCGCGTGGGGCCCCATCGTTCCAACTTTGGGGGCCGATGCTCCCTCGCCGGCTCGGGAGCTAGCTCGATCGCGACTCGCGCTTCGGCTACGCACGCGAGCCGGCGAGCGTGCAGGGTCAGCCGCGGACCTCCAATGGGACCCGTGCCGCCGTAGGCGGCATGGGAGGCGGGCAACGACTCGGCCGCCGCTACGCGCCGTCCTCGCGATGCCCCTACAGGCCCGTCCCCAGGGCACCGATCGACCGGAGTACGGCCGCCTGCGTCCCGTAGGAGGCTTCCGGAGGTCGGCATGCGTCGCGCACTCGTGGGATTCGCCGCCGCAGCCCTGCTGCTCCTCGCTGCCCAGCCCGCGCGCGCCGACGGGACCGATCCGCGCTCCGTCACGCCGGCCGCCCCGGGCCGCGCGGACGCGACGCTCACACGCGGCCTCGGCAGCTCCGGGTACGACGACGGCTTCTGGATCCGGCGTGGGGCCTTCTCGCTGAAGATCGGCGCCACGCTGCAGGCGCGCTACGAGGCCTGGCATTGGGATGACGATGAGAAGCCGCTGGATGCCTTCTTCGCGGGGGGCGACCTGTCAGGCTTCTCGCTGCCGCGGGCCACGCTCCAGCTCTCCGGGACGGCGCCCTGCAACACCTCCTGGTACGCCGAGCTGGAGTTCGGTCACCCCGGCGAGGACGAGATCGGGCGCCGCTTCGGTGGCGGGAGCGCGCCGCTGGGCCCGCTCGCCCAGAGCTACGCCTACGAAACGCTGCGCGAGGCCTGGATCCAGTGGAGCCTCTCGGATCTGTTCAGCGTGCGCGTGGGCAAGATCGCCACGGCGACGACGCGCCAGCTGATGGCGCGCCCCTCGCTGCAGCAGTTCGTGGACGTGTCGCTCGCCTCCGCCTTCGTCGGGAGCCTGATGCCCGGCTACACGGACCGCAACCGGGACCACGGCCTGGCCGTGCACGGTCGCATCGGAGCCCGCAACACGTGGAGCTACCTCTTCACGGTCACGAACGGCGACGGGGGGGATGGCACGCGCAACGTGCTCGACGGCCGCACCTCGGACAACCTGGCGTTCAGTGGCCGCATCAACCACGCCTTCCTCGAGAGCATCGGCTACGAGGAGGGCGCCCTGCGACAGACGACGTGCGAGAGCTACGGCGAGATCGGTGCGTGGGCGTACTACTACGCCGATCGGGCTGACCTCCCGCACACCCAGGTCAGCGACGCGCTGCGCTTCGGAGTCGATCTGGCCCTGGGCTACCGCGGCTTCAGCCTGACCGGAGCCGCCACGTGGGGGAGCGACGAGAACGGCCTGGGCGACGACGCGGACTACGCCGCCTATCTGGTCCAGCTCGGCTATCTCATCCCCGGATCCGGCTGGGAGATCGCCGCCCGCTGGAGTCTCGTGGACGTCGACAACCCGCTGCCTGCGCTCGCACCTCTCAGCGGCCAGCAGCAGCCGCTCGGCGACGGCGCGGTCAGCGAGTTCGCCCTCGGGCTCACGTGGTACCTGAACGGCCACGGCAACAAGGTCGGCGTCGATCTCGCGATGCTCCGCGGGCACGACCCCGGCTCGCGCCTGCTCTTCGATCCGTACCCCGGGTACCAGGGCACGCGCGGCACCACCGGAGCGGGCGCGGACACGTACGGCCTGCTCCTCCGCATCCAGTGGCAGCTCGCCCTGTAGTCACGCCACCGGTGCATGCACCGAACAACACGAGGACATTCCTGTCCGATGGCGGGATGGACGCCGAAATCGGCGTGCCACGGGCCATTTCCATTCGCGCGAGACCTGCCCGTGACGCGTAGGGAGCATGGTGAGCGCCGATGCCGAGGGTGAGTTGCCTCGTCCCGGTGTCGACCTTCCTTCTGCCTCGCCGGGGCGGCATTCTTGCAATGCCCGCCCCGGCTTCTCTTTTGGCCGGGCGGCCTGGGGGCAGAGCGTCCTGTTCGGGTTTTGGGAGGGTGAGGCTGCGCGCTGCGTAGCATCCGACGATGTCCAAGGGCGAGACCATCCGGATCCGCGGGGCGTCCGTGCACAACCTGCGCGGCGTCGACATCGACATCCCGCTGCGCGCCCTGACCGTCATCACGGGGGTCTCGGGCTCGGGCAAGTCCAGCCTGGCCTTCGACACGCTCTACGCCGAGGGCCAGCGGCGCTACGTCGAGACCTTCTCGCCCTACGCCCGGCAGTTCCTCGAGCGCATGGACCGTCCCGAGGTCGAGCGCGTCGACGGCATACCCCCGGCCGTCGCCATCGAGCGCAGCCAGCCGCTGCGCGGCAGCCGCTCCACCGTCGCCACGATGAGCGAGCTGCTCGATCACCTGAAGCTCCTCTGGGCCCGCGCGGGCGAACTCCACTGCCGCGGCTGCGGCGCCCTGGTGGAGCGCGAGGGGCCCC
>JAHEIK010000411.1 GCA_024639415.1 Planctomycetota bacterium | reverse complement strand
GCAAGCATCCCCTGGGGCCGCGCTCGGACGAGGGCGAGCCCGACAGGGGCGAACCCGACAAGAAGTCGGGTTCGCAAGACGCAGAGAAGGCAAAGAACGCAAAGAAAGGGAAGAAGAAGAGTGAGGACGGTGACGCGGAGGGCAACAAGAAGAAGGACGAAGAGAAGGACGAGAAGCCCAAGGGGCCGTCCATCGACCTCGAGGGCCTCTCTCAGCGCATCCTCGCCCTACCCATCCCGAGCGGCACCTACTACGACTTGGCCTGCAGCAAGAACAAGCTGCTGTTCATCAGCCGTCCGCAGGGCGGCAAGGTCGCGCTCAAGGCCTACGACTTCAAGAGCCGCAAGGCGAGCGACCTCGTCGCGGGGGCGCGCACGTTCGTCGTGTCCGCGGATGGTGCTTCGCTACTCGTCAACAGCGGCTCGCGCTGGACGATCTCGGGCGAGTCGGGCAAGGGCGGCAAGGCCGTCGCCATCGACGGCGTGAAGGTGCGTGTCGAGCCGGCGGTGGAGTGGCCGCAGATCATGCGTGAGTGCTGGCGCATCCAGCGCGACTTCTTCTACGACCCGCAGCTGCACCAGATCGACTGGGACAAGATGTGGGAGCGCTGGAGCGCCTTCCTCCCCCACGTCCAGCATCGCGAGGACCTCAACGTCTTGATGATGGAGATGATGGGCGAGCTGTGCTGCGGCCACGAGTACGTGTACGGCGGCGACTACCCGAAGGCCGGCGGCGGCATCGACGTGGGCTTGCTGGGTGCGGACTACGCCGTCGAAGACGGCCGCTACCGGATCACCCGCATCTACGAGGGCCAGAACTGGAACCCCAGCCTGCGCGCGCCACTCACAGCACCTGGCGTGGACGTCAAGACGGGGGACTTCCTCCTCGCCGTCAACGGCCGCAACGTGCGTGGCACGGACAACATCTTCGAGGTCTTCCAGGGCACGGCGAACCAAGGTGTGGAGCTGACCGTCGCCGCAGATGCCGCAGGCACGAAGAAGCGCACCTCCACCGTGGTCCCGCTCTCGAGGGACGGCAGACTGCGCAGCAGGAGCTGGGTCGAGGCGAACCGCAAGCGCGTAGACGAACTCTCGGGCGGCAAGCTCGCCTACGTCTACATGCCCAACACGGCCGGCGCCGGCATGGCTGCGTTCGACCGCGACTTCTACAGCCAGCTCGACAAGCAGGGGCTCGTGCTCGACGAGCGCTTCAACGGCGGCGGCAAGGTGGCCGACTACGTCGTCAACGTGCTCAACCGCCAGGTCCTGTGCTACTGGATGAGCCGCGAGGGCTGGCTTGGGCGCACGCCCTTCGGCACGCTCGAGGGACCGAAGGTGATGATCGTGAACGAGCGCGCCGGCTCGGGCGGTGACGCCATGCCGTGGATGTTCAAGAAGCTCGGGATCGGCCCGCTCGTGGGTACGCGCACGTGGGGTGGCCTCGTCGGCGTCTCCGGCTACCCGCCCCTCGTGGACGGCGGTGGTTGCTCGGCGGCGAGCTTCGGCATCATGGACACGGACGGCACGTGGGTCGTCGAGAACGTCGGCGTCGCACCGGACCACGAAGTCATCCAGTGGCCCAAGGACGTCGCCGCGGGACGTGATCCGCAGCTCGAGAAGGCCGTGCAACTGGCGCTGGAGATGCTAGAGAAGAACCCCCCGACCAAGCGCCCGGTCTACACGCCTCCGACGAAGCGTTAGTCGCCCGGCCGGCACCGGACAAGGCACCGATGAACCGCTTCGTCCTGCTCATGCTCTCGATCCTCGCGATCGGGTCGATCCTGTGGGTCACGCTCTTCGGTGTCTCGGGGAGACCGCCGAAGAAGAAGAAGCCGCGCCCCAAGCGGGTGCGCACGGTGCAACCCAAGCGGAAGCTCCGCATCGCGGGACACGTCCAGACGAAGGACGGCACCCCGGTGAAGGGCGCCACCGTCTTCGTCCTCCCCAAGCAGCGACGGGGCATGAACCGCGACGAGGCTGACCACGAGGTCACGGGCGAAGACGGCCGCTGGTCGCTGTACACGAAGAAGACCGTCGGTTGCTGGATCGGCGTCGTCGCCCCGGGCTACCGCAATGCTTGGCTCGACGGTGACACGGTGGACCCGAGCGTCCAGATGTTCCTGGTCGTGGAGCGCGCCGAGGCGATCCGCGTCACCCTGACGGACGAAGCAGGCAAGCCGCTGCGCGGCCAAGGGGTGCAGGTGGTGCCGTGGCCCGACTCCGGCGCGTTCTACTTCCTGCCCGGCCCCAAGGCGCGGCAGGGAGAGCAGTGGGGTGTTACCGACGACGCGGGCCGCGCCAGCTTCCGCCGCGGCGACCGGGGTGCGATCAGCATCCGGCCGCACTCCGTGGGACGGCACGCGGGAGGTGCCGGCGCTTGGCTGCCTCGCCCACGTGGGGACGTCGCCTTCACGATGCGTCCGATGGCGACCGTCGAACTGCAGCTGCGCGGAGCGGCAAGCAAGGCAGCGCTGGCCGGACTCGTGACCGTCGAGTTCTTCGACCCCGAGCTCGGGACGCCCTACACCTCGTTCACGGAGACGACGACGACGCCGGGTGTCCTCAGGCTGGAGCGAGCGCTGCCGGCGGGCCGCTACGGCGTGCAGGTCGAGCTCGAGGACCACGCCCCGTGGATCCTGCCGAGCGTCGAGATCCCGGACGCGCCGGAGCCGCACAGGATCGACGTGCCGCTCGCCGCGGCCGGCGCCCCGGCGACGCTCGCGCTCGAGCTGTCAGGCAACGCGGCCGCCTTGCCCGCGGGCGCGCGGAGACGGGCACCGCTCACGTTCCTCTGGCGGACCGACGGCTCGTGGACGGCGCGGCAGTGGCGCCCCGGCGCACCGGACACGTGGGATGCGGCGCAGCGTGGGTTGACGTTCGCGCTCCCGGCCGGCACGTACGACGTGCTCATCGCCGACGTGCTCACGGGGCGCTCCGCCTTGGAGCGTGGAGTCCGCCTGCAGCCCGGCAAGACACTCGAGCGCACGGTGGCCATGCAACCGGGGCAGCGCGGACGTCTTCCGACGCTCGAGGTGGAGGGGACCGTGGCGCGCGAGCTCATCGTCACGGACATGGCGCAGCGGCGCCTGCCCGTGTTCGGCAGCACCACCGGCGGACGGATACGCGCCGCGAACTCGCTGGACGCGATCGCGCGCGCGCTCGACGGCAAGGCGATCTACCTCGGCCCCTACCCGGTCGACGAGTTCAATCTCGAACTGGTACGCCCGGGCGGCAAGAGCACGCGGATCACGTTCCGCTAGGCTCCGTCGGCACCTTGTCCGAGCGCTTGCGTAGCAAGAGCCAGACGTGGCCGACCGCGCTGGGCTTGCCCTTCAGGGGCACGAGCTTCTTGATGAGCGCCCGGTTCTCCTTGCGGAGCTTCGAGATCTCCTCGCTCGCGTCGTACGCCTTGGCCAGGGCGGTCGTGTAGGCCTTGCGCTGCTCGTCGCTGAGCGACTGGATCAACGCAGTCCGCTCGGCGGCATCGCCGCAGGCGGCGTGTCCGAGATCCGCGAGGGCGGTCTTCGTGGCCTGCTCGTAGAGCGGCAGCAGGAGCGCTCGCACCCTGAGTTGCTGCACCTCGAGGTCGGCGAGTTCCTTGGCCTGCTCTTCCGTCAGGTCCTTCGTGTCGGGCTGGCGCATGCCGAAGTCGCCGAGCAGGAGGTCCAGCCGTCCGTCGCCGTTCCAGTCCGTCACGTGCGGCTTGACGCGGCCTCCGCAGCGCGTCCCATCGGAAGGACCGGGGCCCGCGTCGTGCAGCACGCGTCCTCGTGCGAGGCGCGGGACGCCCTTGCGTGCGCGGTTCGGATACCAGAGGACGCGGCCGTCACCCTGGCCGACGATGAGGTCCAGCGTGCCATTGCCGTCCCAGTCGGCGACGGTGGGCCCGGAGTGGTGCTCGTGGATCGGCTCGCCGCCGGCCCACACCTTGACCGGCTGACCGAACACGAGCTTCCCGTCGCCGCTCTCGTTGCCGACGAACCACACCCAGCCGTCGATCGAACCG
>JAHEIK010000410.1 GCA_024639415.1 Planctomycetota bacterium | reverse complement strand
TTCGTCGCAGGATCGTGAAATCTTTCCTGCGCGCCAGGAGGACGGAAGGGCTAGTCCAGCTCCTTGATCAAGAGATAGGACCCCACGCTGGCGCCGATGCTCAGGGCCACGCCGGCCAGCGAGCCCAGCGGACTGGCTCCCCCGGCGCCTACGCAGCCAGGGAGCGGCAGGAGGGCCAGCGCCCCGAGCAGTAGTCCCGCGATGCTGGTGCGAATGCGCTTCATGCCGTGCCTCCCAAGGGCCCCGGGAATACCGGCTGCGGAGCAGGGTGTCCATCCCTGACCCGTCCCGCGCGAGCCGAATCGAGGCGCTAGGAGACGAATCCGGCCTCGGACGGGCCGGGGGGGGTGACCCCCGCATGACAGCGACCCGGAGCGGGCTATCCTCCGCCCAGATCCCCCACCGGAGCGGTCATGCAGGACTACCAGCGCGCGTTCGTCGACTTCCTCCTCGAGGCCGAGGCCCTCAAGATCGGGGAGTTCACCCTCAAGAGCGGCCGGGTCAGCCCCGTCTTCCTCAACACGGGGCTGCTCGACACCGGCTCGCGCCTGGCGCGTCTGGGCCGCGGCTTCGCCGCCACGCTGCTCGATCGGATCGGAGCCGGCGCCTTCGACACGGTCTTCGGCCCCGCCTACAAGGGCATTCCCCTCTCCGTGGCCACGGCCATCGCCCTCGCGGAGAGCGGCGTGGAGAAGGCCTGCCTCTCCGACCGCAAGGAAGCCAAGGCCCACGGGGCCGAGGCGGCCTCGGGCAACGTCGGCAAGCGCCTCCTGGGCCGCGCCCCGGCCAAGGACGCCCGCTTCGTCATGGTCGACGACGTCCTCACGGACGGCGCAACCAAGATGGAGTCCGTGGCCTTCCTGCGCGAGATCGCGTCCGGCTGCTCGTTCGCGGCCCTGCTGATCGTCCTGGATCGCCAGGAGATCAAGCCGGACGGCTCCAACGCCGTCCAGGCCTTCACGGACGCCACGGGGGTCCCCGTGCTGCCGATCGTCACCCTGACCGAGGTCGTCGACTACCTGGTCGAGAAGGACGCCATCGGGCCCGACGACGTCTCCCGCTGCCGCGCCTACTGGACCGAGTTCGGCACGCCGGCGGCCAAGGCCTGGGCTGCGGGCGGCGCGGCGGTGTAGCGGCCCACGCCCATCTGGGTCGCCGCTACCGCTTTCCGCCGGGCTCGATGCGCGCCTTCAGGTGCCAGCCCTTCTCACGCATCTTGGCGATCGCCTGGGGCGTCAGGTCCTCGAGCGGCACGTGCACCTCGACACCGTCGGCGTTCACGAACACCGCCGTGCCCGAGATCTTCCAGGTCTCGTGACCCGGTCGCTGCCACATGCCCGGCGTGCCGCACCAGTTGGGCGGCGGCTCGAACTCCTCGTCGCCGCCGGGCTGCGGCTCCTTGGCGGGCTCAGGCTCCGGCTTGGGCTCCGGCGCGGGGGCGGCCTCAGGCGCCGGTTGCGGGACAGGCTCGGTGAGGGGCGCCTCCCCCTTCTCGACGGGCGCGGGTGGTGTCTCCCCCTCGCCACACCCGCCTAGGACCAGTACCAAACTGAGTACGAAGGTCACGCCAGAACGCATGCAGAGAGTCTACCCACGCGTCCGGAATCGGGGCTGAATCCCCTATATCCAGCGTCCGGCGGTCCCGGCGGCGTACGTGGTGCTGCGCCCCGGGTCGCCGTGACGTTCTGATGTACGGGTCGCGCAGCGTCTCGTACAGTTGGCAGGGGTTGGGGCGTAGGCAGGACCGCATGAACAGAGCAATCGCGACCGTCTGCCGCCTCACGGCGGCGGCGTCCCTCGCCGCAGCCGTCTTCGTCGCCGCGCCCGCGCAGGAGGCCCTTGCGCACGGTGGCCGCATCAAGCCGCCCGAGCCCAAGTACAAGCCAGGCGACGGGAAGCGCCTGCCGGGGCGCGTGCCCGAGGATCTGCCGCCTTTCCCGGCGCCGAAGATCCCCGGCGACCGCGGCAACAAGCCCAATCCCTTCACCCCCGGCCCCGGCGACTCCGTAGGCCCGGGCCGCAAGCCCCCGCCGCCGGCCCCGATCACCCCTCCGCCGCGCAACCCCACCGGCGGCCAGGGCACGCAGACCACGCCCAAGCCCACCGTGCCCGGCACGCCGCTGTCCGGCCGACCGCGCCGCGCTCGCGGAGGCGGATCCGCATTCGCCTCGCCGTGGCTGCGCTGGGAGATGTGGTGGGACCTCAATCGCTGGAGCTTCTTCCCCGAGCGCGGTGACGTCGTCACGCGCGACGCCGTCGTGACACCGTCCGGCGGCAGCGGCGTGCAGGTCGACAAGCAGGAACTCGCAGGCAAGCGCCGCGCGCTCGTGACGCGCCAGCACATCATTCCGTTCCTGCTCGGACTGCTCAAGCCCGAGAACAAGGTCCGCGACGAGGTGCGCTCGGCCGCCCTGATCGCGCTGGCCAAGGTGAGCCACGACGGCCCCACCATCGAGCTGCTCTTCCGCTACGCCGAGGACGCGAAGTCCTCTGCCCTCGTGCGCGAGTCGGCCGCGATGGCCGTAGGCATGCTGCGCCGGGGCGAGCCGAACGCCCAGCTGGACGGCACGCGGCTGGACACCTCGCGCGCCCGCTTGCTCGAGATCGTCGACGCCAAGGATGCGCCCGATCGGACACGTGCCTTTGCCGCCCTGGCCATCGGTCTGCTTGGCGATCAGCCGTTCGGCAGCGCCTTCACGAAGGACGGCCGCGTGATCACGCGTGGTCTCTGGGACCGTGCGCTGGCCCGGTACAGCAGCAGCGAGCTGCCCGTGGCCCTGCTGACCGCCGTAGGCATGCAGCCGCGCGGCGGCACGGGCGCCACCATCCGCGAGGGCCTGCAGCGCATCGTCTACGGCCGCCGGATCGGCAAGCGCTCGTGGGATGCCAACGAGCGCTCCCACGCGCTCGCCGCCCTCGTCCGCCAGAAGGGTGAGGGCTGGACCATCTCCCTCTTCCGCGTCCTGACGGCCAGGCGCATCCCCGCCTCCGTCCGCCAGGCTGCCTTCATCGCCGTCGGCGCCCAGAGCCTGACGCTGAGCGGCTCGGAGCGGCTGGACGCCGTCGAGGCCACGGGCCGCGGCATCGAGTTGGCGCGCGACAACCTCTCGCGCGGCCTGGGGCTGGTCGCCCTCGGCAGGCTGGTCAGCGCCGACGTTGCAGCCGGCTCCTCCGTTCTCGTGGAGCGCAGCCGGGCGTGCGCCATGCTGCTCGACGAAGCGCGTCGCAGCACGCACGACACGCGCGGCTTCGCAGCACTCGCGCTGTCGCTCGCCATCCGCGGCGCCGTGTCGAACGACGCCGACGTCCAGAAGTTCATCGGCGCGGGTCGCGACCTGCTGGCCCGGGGGTTCGAGAAGACGCGCGAGCCGCGTGCACGCGGAGCGTATGCGGTTGCCTTGGGCCTGCTCGGCAAGGACGCACCGCAGGAAGCGCGCGCAGCGATGACCGCCGTGCTCGCAGACCGCAAGGCCGACTCCGGACTACGCGGACACGTGGCGCTGTCGCTCGCGCAGATCGGCGAGGGCTCGACCCCCGTCCGCCGGGCTCTGCGCACCGCCCTATGGGACAAGCGCTCGGTCAACCTGCGCAGCCAGGCCGCCCTGGCGCTTTCCTTCATCGGCGGTCGCTCCGAGACGAGCATGCTCGTGCGCGAGCTGCGCAACGCGAGGTCGCAGTGGGTGCTGCAGCAGGTTGCCGCGGCCCTTGGCCAGCTGGGCGACGTGGGCGCCGTACCCGCCATCCTCGAGGTGGCGGGCAACGAGCGACGAGCGGACGAAGCGCGCGCGCTGGCCATCGCCTCCCTGGGACTCCTGGGCGACCCCGAGGCCCGACCGAGCATGTTGCGGCTGACGCTCGACGCGAACTACCCCGCGCGGACGGATGCGCTGCACGAGGCGTTCAGCATCCTCTGAGTCTCGAGAGAGAGACGAACCGCAAAGGCGCAAAGAACGCCAAGGAGCGCAGAGAGAAGACATACAGAAAGGGGAGGCGGCCGCCCGCCTCCCCTTCCGTC
>JAHEIK010000409.1 GCA_024639415.1 Planctomycetota bacterium | reverse complement strand
ACGAAGCAAGAGGGACCAGCAGGGGAAGTCGCTGGAGGAACCTCACGTGAGCCGGCGCAGCCGGCGAGACAGAGACAGAATCGACCTTCCTGCGGCCGACGCCGCTGAGGAGCGTGAGGCGTCCAGCAGCGCTCTGTGCTCTCTGTGTCCTCTGTGGTTCCTCGTCTCCCCTTCTTCTCAGGCCTTTGCGTCCTTTGCGCCTTTGCGGTTGGCTCAGGCTGGACCGCGCAGACCTCAGCGCGCCAGGTACTCGCCGTTGTTCTCCGCCGCCAGGGCCTTGAGGAACGACGCCGCGTGGTCCTTGCCGACACCGATCGTGTGGATCGTCAGCTTGCGCTCGCGGTTCATCTTGCGCACCTCCTCGCGGATGAGCACCGGGTCGGTGATCTTGCCGCGGTTCGGCATGCCGTCCGTCATGAGGAAGATCGTGTCCGCGCCCTTCTCGAACTGCTTCTTCGCCTTGCGCGTATCGATGATCTCGAACGCCTGCTCGATGGCGTCGAAGATGTTCGTTGCGCCGATCGCCTCCAGGTTGTCGATCCACTTGAAGACCTTGTCCTTGTTGCCCCTCGTGGCCGGCATCATCTTGCCGCTCTTGAACACCCGGACTTCCGCCGCGTAGGCGACCACGTTGAAGCTCGCCTCGCCGCGCTCGTCGCCCTCCTCAGCGGTCAACGACTTGATCGCGTTCGTCAGCTCGCGCTTGGCGATGTCGATCGCGTACTTGCCTTGCTCGTTCTTGCCGCCGTGCTCGCCCATCGATCCCGAGACGTCGATGATGAAGATGATGTGCTTGCTCTCGGTCTTGAGACCGTAGAAGGACGTCGAGCCCGAGTTGTTCTCGCTCTTGAGCGCGACCGGCGGCAGGTCCTCCTTCACCGGGCCGTCGTAGTCCCCCTCGGCCCAGCGCTTGGTCGTCGCGTCGCGGTTCGCCTTCCACCACGAAGTCCACGCCTCGATCGTCGTCGGCAGCGTCTCGTTCAGGATCCGGCTCAGGGCGGTGAAGTAGTGGCGCTTGAGCACGCCGTCCTCCTCGGGCAGGCGCCCGAGGAGGGCGTCCACGACGCGGGCGCTCTTGTAGAAGGAGAGTCCCTGCAGTGACGCCACGCGCAGCTGCCAGCGCGGGTCATCCAGTCGCGCCAGCAGCACGTCGATGCTGCGCTCGGCGTTCTGCCGGCCCAGGGCCTCGAGGGCGGTTGCCGACACGAACGGCTGGATGTCGGCGGCCAACTGCGTCAGGGCGTCCGTGACTTCGTCGCTCTGGATGTAGCCCAGCAGCCGGATGAACTCCCGCTGCTCCGGCTTCTGGCCGTTCCCGGCAGCCTTCAGCAGCGGCGCGATCGCGCGCGTCTGCTCCTTGCCTGCGACGGTGTTGCAGACGCGGGCCATGCCCTTGCGCGTGTACTCGGCGATCTCGCGCTCGCTCGCGATGTCGCGCATCAGGTTCTCGATCGCGTGGCCTTCCTTCTGCCACACGCCGACGGTTGCCGCGGGGACCTGCACCTGGCCGCCGGGCGGCACGCCTTGGCGCTTGGCCGCGTCGGCGATGATCTTCTCCATCGACGGACGGAGCTTCTCCCACTTCGCGCGCCGCTGCGCCCACAGCTTCTCCAAGCCGCGGATGAACTTCTGCTGCTTCTTGTGGGCGGCGAGGAACACCGGCACCGCGCGCGCATCGTGCGACTTGCGCAGGCCCTTGACGGCAGAGCGCTTCTGCGCCCGCAGCTTGGAGCGCAGGCCCTTGTCCTCGAGGCCGTCGACACGCCAGGTGTCCTTGAAGGCCTTGAGCAGCTGGGGCCACTCTTCGTGTTCGGCATGCACCGCCGCCGGAGCCTGCCAGAGCAGACCCAGGAGGAGGAGAGCGCTCAAGAGGGCGGGCTTGTAGGGCACGCCCCCAGGATAGCTACCGGACGAACGCGAGTCACTCGGTCGGCTTGTCCTCGCCCTCTTCCGGGGCGGGGTCAGCTTCGTCTGCCGTCTTGGACGCAGCATCGTCTGTCGGTGCGTCCGCGGGCGGCGTGTCGGCGGCCGGCGTATCGTCGGCGACGGCGGCGGCTTCCTCGGCCGGGCCGCCTTCGGCCACGATGTCGAGGTCCTGGTCCTCTTCCTCGACGTACACCTCGTCTTCTTCGGTGCCGTCGACGTCAGCCCTGAGGTCGGCGTAGACCGACGTCGAAGCGCCGATCAGCCAGTAGAGGGCGTAGCCGGACACTCCGAGCCAGATGAAGTTGAAGAAGAACCAGAACACGAGCGCGTTGAGCTTGTAGGTCCAGTCCACCGCGCCCACGGCCTTGATGTCCATGGTGGGGGGGGCTAGGAACGGGGCCGCACGGTCGCGGCCTTCGATGTCGAGCTCCTTGTACAGCTCGACCATGGACCCGCTGAGATCGCTGTAGTCCGAGCCCTCCTCGAGGACCTTCGGGGGCGGGTCGACGAGCAGCGTGTGCTGTTCGCTCCAGACACCCGCGTCGATCGACTTGGCGAACGTGAACGTGAACCAGCTGCCGACGAGCAGGATGACGCCCGTGAACAGGAAGATCAGGAAGAAGTTCCAGAAGAACTGCAGCGGGCGCGCGAACAGGTAGGAGAACGCGCGGCTGATCGCATCCAGGCTGCCGTTGCACTCCCACGCCGCGGCCGCGCCGATCAGGGGCAGGCCGAACACGCCACCCAGGCCGACCAACAGGATCAGCAGGGTCGAGATGAACGCCAGCGGGACGAGGATGAGCGCGAGGATGCCGCCCACTCCGGGGATCGCGATGAGCACGCCTGCGAGCATGTTGCAGGCGAAGAACAGGCCGATGACGCCGGCGATGATCAGCGGCGCCACGAGCAGGGTGATCCAGTTGCGGCCGGAGAAGCGCATCGCCTCACCGACGGAGAGGCCCTCGTCGCGCGCGATGCGCATCGTCGTGATGCGGTGGATGCCGAGCGCGAAGAACGACCACACGCCCAGGAACCAGACGCCGCCGACCAGGATCTCCCAGAAGCCGTAGTCCGTGTGGCTCAGGCCCGGGTCGAGTCTCAGCGCGCCGGTCAGCAGTTCACCGACCGAGCGGCCGATGTAGGGGATCCGATCGAAGAACTGGAAGGCCCAGCTCAGGAACGCGCCGGGCACGTCGTAGGACGCACCGTCGGGCAGATCCGAAGGCCAGAAGACCCGGCTGATCAGGAGCCCGCCCGCCCAGTAGACGAGGAAGCCCAGGATGGCCAGGGCGAGGGCCCGGAAGTCGAACGGAACGCGCGGGGCGCGGAAATAGGTCCGGGGAAGAATGCCCGGATCGAAGTGCTCGGCCATGGAAACCTCACCCCTCCTTCGGATTGGGTGCCGGATTGTAGCCCTTGGCGGCGCTACGAGAAGCCCCCCCGCTGCGCCTGCGGATTCCTGGGCCCGCGCCTGCTGCGCTTGGGCGCGTGGTGGCGGTCCTAGCGTAGGGCGCGCCCGGCCGGCGCTGCGGCCGCCGCCCGCGTGGCGGCCCTGGCCGATCGTGGCTGATTCCAGTGATACGCCCGTGACGCGCATGGCGTGATGCCCGCGCGGGCCCCCAGTCGTTGGGGTCTGGCGCGAGAGGCAGGATCCGAGGCGCAACCGGACCGATATTCGACAACAGAGGGCTCTGAAGGAGGTGGCGTCTTGCATACCGTCAAGCTGGCAGGTGGTCGTTCGGTCGTTCGTCGGGTGGCCTTGGTGCTCTGCGTGGGGCTCGGCCTCGTGCTCGGAGCGTTGCCCGCAGGCGCCGACGACAAGAAGGCGCCGGTGAAGAAGGCCGCGCCGAAGAAGCCTCCGGCCAAGAAGCCGGCGCCCAAGCCGGCCCCCCCGAAGAAGCCCAATCCGAAGGTCCCGACCGAGCCGGTGCCCGAGCCCAGGCCGGCGCTGACCTTCCACAACGAGGGGCTCATCGAGCGCGCCGACGGCACGATCATCTACTTCTACCGGACGAACTTCGCCGAGCCGGCCGACATCATCACGGCCGTCAAGGCCATGGGCTTCGAGAAGCTGCCGGGTCTCACGCGG
>JAHEIK010000408.1 GCA_024639415.1 Planctomycetota bacterium | reverse complement strand
GTCCAGCTCCCGCCCCGTCACATGCAGGAAGACCTCGCGCAAGCCCGGCTCGATCAGCGTGACCCGCCGCGCGGCGAGCCCCATGACCTCCAGCGTGCGCTCGACTTCGCCGAGCGTACCCAGGCCGCCCGCGCGGATACCCATCCAGCGCGCGGGGTCCTGGCTCGGCCTGAGGCCCTGCGCCTGCAGCCGCTCGGCCGCGGGTGCGTCGGGTGCAGCCGCGAGGATGATCTCGAGGTGCTGCGCGCCGTCGAGGGTGCTCTGGAGCAGCTCGGCGAGCGAGCCCTCTGCCCGCAAGCGACCATCCACGAGGAAGCCAATGCGATCGCTGAGACGCGCCGCCTCGTCCAGGTCGTGCGTCGTCAGGAGCACGGCCATGCCGTCGTCGCGCAGCTGCTCCAGCAGCGCGTGGACGCGCAGGCGCGCGTCGGGATCGACGCCGGCCGTGGGCTCGTCCAGCAGGAGCACGCGCGGCTTGTGCAACACGCCCGCGAGAAGATTCAGACGCCGCTGCATGCCGCCTGAGAGCGTGCGGGCGAGGTCGGCGGCGCGCGCTTCGAGATCGGCCCAACCCAGGCCCCAGCGGACGCGCGCGGCCAGCTCCGCCGCAGGGACGCCCGCCAGGCGGCCGAAGACCTGCAGGTTCTCCCGCACGGTCAGGTCCTGGTGGATGGCGAGCTGCTGCGGCACGAGCCCCAGTGCGCTGCGCGCTGAGCGATCTGTCGCGGGATCGCATCCGTTCAGACGCACGCAGCCGGCCGTCAGCGCAAGCCGCCCGCAGATCGCCCGAATGAGGCTCGTCTTCCCTGCACCGTTCGGGCCGAGCAGGCCGTAGAGCGTCCCCGCCTCGAGCGACAAGCTGACGCCGCCGAGGCCGCGTGTGCCCTCGAACAAGCGCGTGGCGTCCTCGACGGCGAGGACGGCGGAAGCGGTGGTGCTGACGGTCACGGCGCAGAGGGTACAGGAGGGGCCGCGCAGGCGCGGCGCGGACCCCGGCCCCAGCAGACAGGAACTACGTGGATCCGCGGCGGGCTGCGACCCTCGCCGGGTTCGCAAGACCCCCGTCACTGGGTACGGTGTGACCTCGTCACCCCTGGAGGAGTGTCCATGCGCAAGGCCAACTGGATCGCCGGAGCCGCCGTCGTGCTCGTCGTGCTGGGCATCGCCTTGACCTTCGACCCGCTCGGCTTCTTCGCCGACGACATGGTGGACCCGCAGCGCGATGAGCTCGACGGGGACCCGCTCACCTCCACCGTCCTTCGCGGTCGTGGCACGCGCGCCCTGCCCGACGCCGATCCCCAGACGTGGGAGGGAGAGCCCGTGGGGCGCCTGGCGCTCACGCTGGGAGGAGCCACACTGAAGGGCATCGTGACGGGCCAGGGGGAGCCGCTGCGCTTCGCACGCGTGCGCCCCGTTCTTGCGCCGCCCCACCACACGGTGGCCGTGCGTACGCGCAAGGACGGCACGTGGGAGATCACCGGCCTACCCGACGGCCGGCACGAGCTGCGCGCCTCCGCAACGGACTACGTAGGACGGACCGCGCTCGCGCCCCCCGTCGCGGGCGAGCAGGCGGCGACGGTCGAACCGATCGACCTCGAACTCAGGCCCGAGAACAAGAACGCCGTCATCGTCAAGGTGACGGACGTCTTCGGCCGTCCGATTCCAGGCGCCAAGGTCCTGGCGACGACGGCACCGTGGGATCTGCACCTCTCGATGGGCGTCGAGTTGGCGGGCATCCCGGGCGTGCTGCACAAGTCCGGCATCACGGACGAGAACGGGCGCGTGAGACTCGCACCGCTGCTGCCCGAGGAGTACGGCCTGGTGGCCAGCGCCCCGGGCTACGTGAACGCCTCGATCGCCAAGCTCATCGTCGCGTCCGGACGCATGCGCAGCGTGGGCCTGCGCCTCATCGAAGGGGTATCCGTCCGCGGTCGGGTCCTCGACTCGGACGGCAACGGCATCGGCGGCGCGATGGTCATGGGCTTCGCACAGCCCAGTTGGGTGTCCAGCCTCAGCGTCAACGCCGACAAGCAGGGCAACTTCGTCCTCGACGGCCTGCGCAAGAGCCCCTACCTGTTCATGGGGTGGAGCGAACAGCACGGCGCCACGATGGTTCCGGGCAAGGCGCCCAGCTCGATCGACCTCAAACTGCCCGGAACGGGACGCGTGAAGGGCAGGGCGGTCTGGGAGGACGGGACCCCGCTGACCGGCGGTTCCGTGCGGCCCTTCCAGGTTGCGCCGTTCGCGTACGCCTACAGCCAGGTCCACGCGATCAGGCCGGACGGCACCTTCGACCTGCGCCTTCCGAAGGGCACGTACAACTGTCGGGTGAAGAGCGCGGACGGCTTCGTCAGCGACGGCTCCACCGTCGAGGTCGAGGTCGGCGCGCTGGCCACCATCGAGGTGCAGGTGCCCAAGAGCGCCGGCGTGCGCGGCGTCGTCATGGACGAGGCGGGCCGCCACATCGACGGCGCAGAGATCTTCCTCATGCAGGGCGGCTTCCCGGAGACCCCGTCGCGCGAGCAGTACGCCCGGAGCGACGCCGACGGCCGGTTCGAGGTGCAAGGTCTGAAGGCGGGCGAGACGGTTGATCTGCATGTGCAGCACAGCGACTACGCCGACACGAAGATCCGCGTATCTCCCGGCTCCGCCGAGAGCGCCAAGGAGCTCTCGGTTCGCCTCCTGGCCGGCGCGACCGTGGCCGGTCGGGTGACGGACGCGAGCGGCACGGGGATCGCCGGCGAGCAGGTGAACCTCGCGATGGGCTGGTTCGACGCACGCACGACGTTCACCGACGCCGACGGTGCGTACCGCTTCGACGCGGTAGCTCCCGGCACCTACATGATGAGGACGGGGCCGTTCGAGCAAGGAGGGCGCGGGCTCAGGAAGAGCGACATCAAGATCGGAACCGAGGGCGTCGTCACGATCGACTTCGAGAACCCGGCCGCGGCTGGCAAGATCAGCGGCATGGTGACGCAGGCTGGAACCCCGGTCGCCGGAGCCCAGATCACCCTGACCGACGCGCGCGGGCCGGAGAAGGCCATCGGCGTCCGCGCCGGGGACGACGGACGCTTTGCTGCCGAGGGCATCCAGTTCGGGAGCGTCCGCATCGATGCCAAGACGCCCTCCGGCGTCGTCGGCAGCACGCGGGTCACGCTGACGGAGGGTGCCGAGGGGCCGGACGTGACGGTCGACATCGGTTCGTGCACGGTACGTGCTCGCATCGTGGATCCGGCGGGCGAAGCGGCTCCCGGCTGCTGGCTCACGCTCGAACTCGCCGAGGGCGAAGCCGAGGGCTGGGGCCGCATCAAGGACAACGGCAACTCCGACAACGAAGGCACCTACGTCTCGAGAGCCGTACAGCCCGGCATGTACACGCTGCGCGTCAACCGCGCGGAGTACGCCCAGTACCGGAGCGCACCGTTCAAGCTGAACCAAGGTGAGAACAAGGACCTCGGCGTCATCCGCATGACGGGTGGTGCCGTGCTCGCCGGGGTCGTTCGTGATGATGCGGGTGCGCCGGTCGAGAAGGCTACGATCTCGCTGCGCGACGCCCAGGGCCGCAAGGTTCAGCTCTTCTCCATGGCCACGACCGGCAGCGACGGTCGCTACGCGATGAACAGCGTGGAGCCGGGCCGCTACACCGTACACATCGAAGCCAAGGGCCACGCGCCGGATGAGAAGGTTGTCGAGGTCACGGCAGAGGGCGGCACGGCGAACGGCATGCTCGCGCGTGGCGCGACGGTGCGCGTGACCGTCAAGGATGCCGGCGGCACGCCGATCCCCGACGTGCGCATCCGCCTCTTCGACGCCCAGGGCCGGGAAGTGACCCGCACGATCTCGCTGGTGAACTTCGACTCCGGAAGGCGCTACACGGGCGCGGACGGCACGACCTCGCTCTCGGATCTGGCGGCGGGCAGCTACGTGGTGAAGTGCGAGAAAGCCGGCTTCGTCACGGTGGGCGGTGACGCCCGCACCACCCTGGAGCCCGGCCAGGTCAGCGCCACGAGCGCCACGT
>JAHEIK010000065.1 GCA_024639415.1 Planctomycetota bacterium | reverse complement strand
TGGAGGTGTGACCATGAAGCGCGTTCTCCTCGTCCTGCCCCTCGTTCTCATCGGCTTGCTGTGGGCGTTCGGCCCCGCCGAGAAGCCCGCCTCGGCCGGCGACGAGGAGTCCACGTGTGTCGTCTGCCACGAGAAGCACAATCCGGGCGTGGTCGCGCAGTGGCGGGCCAGCAAGCACGCCACGAGCAAAAAGAAGACGAAGCCGACCTGCAAGACGTGCCACGGCACGGAGCACGTCGGCGACGACGACGTGGCCAAGACGAAGATGCCGACTGCCAAGACCTGCAAGAAGTGCCACATCAAGCAGTTCAAGCAGTTCGGCCGCGGCAAGCACGCGCTCGCGGAGCTCTCGGTCACTGCGATCCCCATGTTCAGCAAGCAGCCGAAGTCGGTTCAGAAGATGGGCTGCGGCAGCTGCCACAACGTGGGCAAGCGCTGGGAGGACGGCAGCGTCGGTCGCTGCGACGCCTGCCACACGCGGCATGCGTTCTCGGCTGCGGAGGCCCGCCGCCCCGAGGCGTGTGAGACGTGCCACATGGGGGAGGACCACAGCCAGTATGAGATGTGGCGTTCCTCCAAGCACGGCGTCATCCACCACCTGGACCCGAAGAGCGGGCGGGCGCCGGTCTGCCAGGACTGCCACATGCAGAAGGGCGACCACGCGGTCATGACCGGGTGGGGCTTCCTGGGGCTGCGCCTGCCTGTGCCGGACGAGACGTGGCAGGCCGACATCATGACGATCGTCAAGGCGATCGGTCCTTGGGGGCGTGACGAGAAGGGCATGGAGGCCCGTGTGGGCGCCATCAAGGCCCTGAAGCTCGCCCGGCTCGACGAGGAGACGTTCCAGAAGGCGCGCACCAAGATGATCGCCGCGTGCGCCAAGTGTCACAGCTCGCGCTTTGGCAAGGAGCACCTCGAGCTGGCTGACGAGATCATCAAGGAGACGACGCACCTCATGGCCCGCGCCGTGCGTGTCGTCGAGAAGCTCTATACGGACGGGATCCTGCCGCTGACGGAGGACGGTCCCAAGCATCCGGACCTGCTGCTGTTCTACGAATCACCGACGGAGATCGAGCAGGAGCTCTACAAGATGTTCCTGTTCCACCGCCAGAAGGCCTTCCAGGGCGCGATCCACGCGAACCCGGACTACATGCACTGGTACGGCTGGGCGCCGATGAAGAGTTCGTTCCAGAAGATCAACAAGCTCGACAAGGAGCTGAGGGCGAAGAAGGCAGAAGAGAAGAAGTAGAACCACAGAGGACACAGAGCGCAGTCTGAGTCCATGTCACTGGACTCAGAACGACCCGCCACTCTGGTCTCCAGATTCTCCGGAGGGTGGAGGCCTGCGCGCACCGGCATCATCCGTTCGCCACTCGTGCCTTCGTGCGCGGACGTACTGGGCAGCGCGTGGCGGCTCTCGCGCCGCGCTCCGTGTCCTCTGTGTTCTCTGTGGTTCCGTTTTCAGGAACCTCATTGCACGCAGAGGTAGTCGCGCTCCTCGAGAAGGCCCGCCGCCTCCAGGCTCGCGCGCACCTGCTCGCGCGCGCCCTTGCGGCCCACCGCCGCGAGAACGTAGGCACCCTCGGCTTCCGCCAGATCCTCGTACGCGATCACCCGCGCACCCTGGATCTCGCTCCCGATACGACCTGGATGGACGTCCACGAACCAGCGCGGTGACAGGTCGGCCGCCCGCAGCGACTTCGCCCAGCGCTTGCCGTCCGGACCCGCGCCCACGATCGCGATGGCGCGCCCCATGCCTCGCAGGATCGGAGCCAGGTACTCGACCTTCAGCGCGTGGAAGCGGTCGAGCCCGTAGCGCGGGTCACGCTTCGTCGTGCGGTGATCGCCCTCGCGCTGATCGATCAGCACGGCGGGGTGCTTCGCAAACACCACCCCGGCAGCGGCAGCACGCAGGAAGAAGTCGTAGTCCTCGGGGAACGGTCCCTGTCGGTAACCACCCAACTGCTCGAACACATGGCGCCGGATCGCGACCGTGGGGTTTGGCAGCGGGTACTCGACGAAGCGGCTCGCATGGATGTCGGCATGCGTCAGCAGGCCGTTGAGCCACGCCTCGTAGTGCCGCATGCCTGCGCCGAGGCCCTCGCGCGGGAAGAAGCGCACGCGGCTCGCCAGCACGCCGGCCTCCGGATGCTCGTCCGCAAGCGCCAGCAGGCTTGCGATGCGCTCGGGGCGCGCGAGATCGTCGCCGTCGATGCGCACCAGGAGGTCGCCGCAGGCCAGTCGTGCCGCCTCGTTGGCTGCGTGCGCCACACCGGCGGCCGGGCCCGCAGCGAGGCGGATCCGCTCGTCCTCACGTGCGCAGGTGCGCACGATGGCCGCCGTGTCGTCGGTCGAGCCGTCGTCCACCACGACGACCTCGAAGTCGGCGTAGGTCTGCGCACCCAGGCTGCGCAGCGTCTCGGCCAGGTAGGCAGCACCGTCGCGGACGGGCAGGACGACGGAGACGGGCGGGGCCGCCTGCACCATCAGCGTGCCGCGGCCGAATCAGCGGCGGGGCTGGCGGGCGGGTGCGGGGACCTTCGTGCGGCGCGGCCCGGCGGCACCGGCCATCATCTGCTGCTCGAACTTGCCGAAGTTGTCGAAGTACCAGCGGGTGAGCGTCCGGTAGGCCTGGACCTCGGAGCGCGGCCAGCTCTTCTTCCACGTGACACGGCCACGCGCGTCCTTCGTGCGGACGGTGTGGACCCCGGTCTTGGGGTTCTGGAAGACCTCGATGCGCTTGCTGCCCTTGAAGCCCCAGTAGGGCTGGCGCTCGCCCTTGATCCACAGCTCCCACAGCTCGTGGTGCACCATGGTCACGGTCACTTCCTTGCCGAGCAACAGCGGCGTGCCGAAGCGGATGGTCGCCAAGGCGCGGCCGCGGCTGTCGTACTTCAGCACCGTGATGCGGGCCGTGTGCATCCACTGCGCCAGCTCGCGGATGCGCGGGTCGTTGCCGTGCGCGTTGCGCGCGGCGATGTAGTCGCCCACGTCCACATTGCGCCCGGCCCGCTGGTTGAGGCGGATCTTGAAGCCGGGGGAGAGGGTCTCCCACTCCGTGCCGTGATCCTTGCGTGCGAACGCGCGCTTGAAGCGCTCGAGGGTCTGCTCGGGCTTGCCCTTGATCGCGGGGGCGCTGACGGCCGAGCCGGGAGCCAGCAAGAGCGGCGTCGTGGCGAAGAGCATGGACAGGGCAAGAACGACGGTTCGTCGCATGGAGACCTCGGGGAGTTCGTGGACTGGCGGTGGGATGGGGAGCGAAGCCCCCGAACGTACCTCCCAATGTAGGGAGGGGAACCCACGGCTTCCGGATTGGCCCTCGTGCCCTGGGCGTCTAGGGCGGCCGCAGCGGTGCCGGGGCCCGCAATCGGGCGTACCCTCTGGGCCCACGGTGCCGGCCGAGCGACGGAGACCAGGCATGCCTCGACCTCTCGCGACAGTCACGCTGCTCCTCGCGGCGCACCTCCCGGCCCTGCTGGGCGGCTGCAGCTATCCGAGCTACACGAGTGCGCGCGGCACCCGCCCGGCGGCCGCCCTGCCCGTGATCGAGCAGGTCGCGCTGCCGGCCCCGGCGGATGCGGACCTCGCCAACCAGCCGTTCCTCCACCTGCTGCGACTCCCAGGAGACGGCTACCAGCGCGGCTATCTCTACGGCCGGGCCTTCCCCGCCGAGTGGAAGCGCGCCACGGACGAGCTCGAGGGCCACGCCGTCGCCTACCTCCGTGAGTACGTGCCGCCCAAGTTCCTGGCTCGCTTCGCCGTGCAGCAGTACGCCGCCATCGTCGCGCGCAACTTCGACGACGCCGGCTCGACGGCCAACATGCCCCCCGAGTACCGGGCCTACGTGCAGGGCATCGCCGACGGAGCGGGCATCGACGCCTCGCGCCTCCTGCGCAACATCGCCCTGGTCATGCTGTCCGATGCCAGCTGCAGCGCCTTCGTGGCGTTCGGGCCCGCGACGGACGACGGACGCCTGCTCCAGATGCGCAACCTCGACTGGGGCGGCGTCGACCTGCCCGCGGCCCAGGGCACGGTGCTGCTGCTCAACGAGCCCCCGGAGGGACAGCGCTGGCTCTCGATCGGCTTCGTCGGGCTGGTCGGGTCCATCAGTGGCATCAACGAGTCCGGCATCGCCATCAGCGAGATCGGCTCGGAGTCCAAGGACAAGACCCAGAACGGCATGCCGATGCCGATCCTGCTCGACGACGTGCTCGCCCGGGCCCGCACCCTGGACGAAGCCGTGGCCATCATGCGCAAGGCCCCGGGGACGGGCGGCTACAACTACATGCTCGGCTCCGCACGCGAGCGTCGCGGCGTCGTCGTGGAGAAGACGGCGCGGCATACAGCCGTATTCGAGATCGGGCCGGACAACTACGCAGACAATCCGTTCTTCGATAGCTTCGCGGGCTTCGACTGTCGCGCCGACACGGCGGCGGATCCCACGGTGCGCGCGGTGCAGTCCTGCTCGGGCGGACCGGGCTCCCCCGCGGGCAAGGGTGCGTACGAGAACCGCTACCGCAAACAGATCGAGTTGTTCGAAGGGTGGGGGCGGAAGCTCGACATCGACCGTGCCGCCGAGCTCACGCTCGCGGTGGCGCCGCGCAAGAACCTGCACAGCATCCTGTACGACTTCGAGCGCGGTGTGGTCTACGTGCGCAACCAGGCGTGGTTCGCCAGCGGTCGTACGGACGCCTCGAAGGAAGAGCAGATGCGCACGCGCGCTGCGCTGCAGGAGCCGGCCGTGATCGACCTGCGGCGCCTCTTCCGCGGCCCGTTCACACCGCTCACGGCCACGGCCACGGCGGCACCAACCGCCACACCCGCCGAGGCCGGACGTCCGACGCCTACGCCGGCCGTCGCACCCTCCGAGGATTCCCTCCCGCCGCCGCAGATCATCCGCAGGTAGGCTCCAGACGCGGATTGCGCCCTCCGCAGGGGAGCTGGCGACGCGCGATGAACCGAGCCGTGCGAACGATCTGGTGCTGGCTGCCATGGGCGCTGCCCTGCGTGATCATGTGCGTGCTCGTCGCCATCGATCCGCACAGCAAGTCCGTGCTGCGCATCTACAGCCTGGCCGTGGAGCGCTTCTTCGAGCACGCGCCGCTGCACGACGGCGGGATCCACGGCTTCCTCTATCTGCCCGTGTTCTCGCTCGTCTTCGCGCCCTTCCACGCCCTGGGGCCGGTCGGTGCGGGTGTGCTCTGGCGGCTCGTCGGCTGCGCCCTGCTGGCGATCGGGGTCTGGCGCTTGGCCGGCCACCTGCTGTCCGAGCGCCGGGGTGCCGTGCTCTTCTGGAGCGGCATCCTCATCGCCGCCGGTAGCTGGGACGCGCTCCGCAACGGACAGGCGAACCTCTGGATCGCCGCCCTCCTCCTGCACGCCGCGCTCGACCTGAAGGAGCGCCGTCTGGGTCGCAGCGCCCTGGGGCTCACAGTGGCCCTGGCGGTCAAGCCGATCGCCATCGTGCCGTGGCTGCTGCTTGCAGGTCTCGAGTGGCGGCTCATCCCCAGGCTGGCCGTCGGCCTGCTCGTGCTCTTCGGCCTGCCGTTCCTCTTCGGCGAGCCCGGCTACGTGTGGCAGCAGTACGAGGGCTTCGTCGCCAAGCTCACGCGTGCAAACACTCCAGCCAAGCCGTACACGGACCTCTTCGGCGGCCTGCAGCAGGTCGGGCTGGTCGTGCCCCATGCCTTGCGCCACGGGGTCAGGCTCGTCGCCGCGCTCATCACGCTCGCGATCTGCCTGCGCGCCCGGCGCCGGGCCGGTCCCGAGCAGGCGGCCCTGACGGCGATGAGCCTGGCCGCGGCCTACCTGATGGTGTTCAACCCGGTCACCGAGGCCAACTCCTACATCATCCTCGCCGCGGTCGTGGCCCCGCAGGCGGCGGCCGCGTGGCTGGCCGGTCGTCGCCGGGAAGGTGTGATCCTGGCCGTGGGTTGCGTCCTGCGGACCACGCACGAGTTCCGCGGTCCCGTGCACGCGGCCACCAAGCGCTGGCTGAAGCCGCTGCTCGCGCTTGCCTACGGCGTGTGGATCACGCTGCAGGCTGGGCGCGCTCCGAGCGCAGCAGGTGCGCCAGCAGCAGCCCCAGGATCAGGACGCCCAGCAGCGGAAGACTGAAGCCCTGCAGCAGCGGACACGGGGACGTGAGCAGGAAGAGGCCCGCCGAGACGGCCAGGACGACGAAGAGCCGCCTGCGCCGTGGTGCCTCGGCGTCACGCCACGCCTGCAGGCACAGCGCGTAGGGCAGGAACAGGATGATGTGGTGGTTGCTCCACGTGATGGGGGAGATGACCAGCGTCAGGACCATCAGCAGTGCGGCCTCCCGCACGAAGCGCGCAGAGCGGACGGCGACGGGCCCGCGGCCGAGCACCCAGAGGGCGCCGAGCAGGAACAGGACGTTCAGCACGCGCACGATCGTGTTCACCGTCCCGTGGGCGAGGGCGAGCACGTTGACCTGGAAGCCCTCGATGTGCGCTGCCGCCGGCACGTCGGCCAGGAAGCGGAACGCCGCGGCGGCGAGCGACTGGTTCGTTCCGCGTACGCCGCCGATGCCCTCGCCCAGCACTCCGTCGCGTGCGAAGGGGATCAGCACGTCGATCCAGCTGCGTGTCGCTGCGATGGCGTGCTCCGCTCCGAGCACCAGCGACACCAGGGCCCACAGCCCGACGAAGCCGATGGCGGCGCCGCGCACGGCTCTCCAGCGTCCGCGCACGGCCAGCCACACGATCAGAAGCGCCGGCGTCAGCTTGAGCATCGCCGCCACCATCAGCGCGAAGCCGCCGCTTTCCTCGCGGCCGCGGTGGATCAGGTAGAGGCCGAGCACCACGAAGAAGCCGATCTGGATGTTGACCTGCGACACGCTCAGGTTCGTGATCGTGATCCAGCTCATCACGCCCGTCAGCAGTGCGAAGGCGATGAGCGGCGGCGGGCGCGGGGAGCCCACCGGCCACGCCAGGCGCACGGCCATCACCAGGGTCGCCGTCACGCACGCGAGGTTCAGCAGGTACCAAAGCGAGGCGCCGAGGCCTGTCGGCAGCGGCACGAACGGCGCGACGTACACGAAGTAGAACGGCGGGTACTTCGTGTGCGTGGCCTGCGCCGGATAGACCTCGTAGACGTTGACGCGCTCGTAGACCAGCACGCGGCTGAACTCGACGTTCTCGTCGTAGCGCGAGCCCCCGCCGCGGATCGAGCGGCGCACAGCCTTGACGGCGAGGAAGCCGAGGAAGAGGACGACCACGGTGCAGACGAGCACGGCGCGGATGCGCTCGTGACGGGTGCCGCCGAACAGGTCGCGCGTCATGAGGCCGGGCCGTCCGCCGTGCCCCGCGGCGCGGTCAGCCACCACTCGAAGAAGCCCGCGGCGAGGAGCCAGTACGCCGCGGTCTCCACGCATTCCTCGGCCATGCGCTGGGCCGCGTAGGGAACGACGTTGTCCAGCAGCAGGTCCCAGATCGGTCGCTCGTCGAGCACCTGGCCGTACACGAAGATCGCGAGGCCCGCAGCGAGCCAGCCGAAGGCCGGGCGCTGGATGAGGTCGGCCAGCGCCCCGCGTACGCTGCCCCGCGCGCGACGCGCGATCAGCAAGGTGGGGATCAGGACCGCGGCGACGACGGCCTGCCACGCGCCGGAGCCGACCACCTCCTTGAACCAGTTGTTGTGCTCGCGCACGATCGCCGCAAGGGCAAAGCCCGCCAGCAGCACGGACAGCGGCCGCGACACGGGGCGCCCGCGGGCGAGGAGCACGCCGAGGAGTCCGATCACGACGAGGAGCACGACCTGCGCGACCTCCAGTGTGCCGTTCTCTCCGAAGATCCTCCACGCGTCGTTCTGTTCGAGGCGCAGGATCAGCACGTGGCCGAGTACCCAGAGGCCTGCCATGTAGAGCACGGCGCGGGCGAGCGTGCCGAGAATGAGGCGATCGCCCGGCTTCACTTGGCCTTGCTCCCGGCCGGACCGAACAGCGGCAAGGGCTCCGGCGCCTTGTCCAGCAAGCCGCGCGCTTGCATGCGCTCGACGATGGCCGGGAAGTACTCGTTCACGAGCGTGCGCAGGGCGTCGCTCTTCGGCACGCTGCCGCGGTACTTCACGTACTCATCCCACGCGCGTGCCCCATCCCAGCCGTGCAGCAGCATGCGGTACCACGCGAACATGACGCCGGTGCGCTCGGAGCCGCCGCCGCAGTGGACCAGGATCGGCGTGCCGTCGCGGCGCGCCTCGAGCAGGCGCGCGAAGGCCCGCTCGTAGTCGTCGAACGCTCCGATCCCGTGCCCGTCGAGGCGCTTGAACGTGATGTGCTCGATGCCGAGCGTCTGCGCCGCATCGCGCTCGGGTTGGAAGTTGGCGTCCCAGTCGTCGGTTCCGGCGAGATCGATGACCACCTGGATCTCGTGCTCCTTCAGCACGTCCTCGATCAGGCGCCGGTGGATGCGTCCGCTGCGGTAGATGCGGCCCTCTTCGACGACGCCCCAGTTCTTGGGGAAGAAGAGGTTGCGTCCGCCCTCGAGCCACCACCAGAGCCCGAGGGCCAGGGCTGTGATGACCACGGCGATGGTCACGTGCAGGCGCCACCGGATCCGGCGGGTGGCGCTCGGCGCAGGCTGCTCGTCGGTCCCGGTCACGTGACTCCTCCGTGGCGAGTGTACGGGCCACCCTGCGGCGGACCGAACCTCACGTCAGCTTGCCGCCGGAGCGAGGAAGGTCCCGTAGCGCGCTTCCATGCGCGCCATGATCTCGCCGATCGAGGCCCCCGCCTCGACGCAGGCGAGGACGACGGGGACGAGGTTGTCCTCCCCGGCGAGCGCAGCAGCAAGGTGCTCGAGTGCGGCGCTCACTGCGGCCTCGTCCCGGCCGGCGCGGAAGGCCTGGACGCGCTCGACGGCGCGCGACTCCATCGCCGCGTCGAGCTCGAACTCGATCGCCGGGGCACCGTCGGCCGCCTCGAAGCGGTTGACGCCGACCACGATGTCCTCGCCCGACTCGATCCGGCGCTGGGCGTCGTACGCGCTCTTCTCGATGTGCTGCTGGGGGAAGCCCGCCTCGACGGCTGCGAGCGTGCCACCCAGCGCGTCGATCCGCTCGATCAGCGCCAGGGCCTCCGCCTCGATGCGGTCGGTGAGTTCCTCGACGTACGGCGAGCCGCCGAGCGGGTCGATGACGTCGGTGACGCCGCTCTCGTGCGCCAGCACCTGCTGCGTGCGCAGCGCGAGCACGGCCGCCTCCTCCGACGGGAGATTGAGCGCTTCGTCGCGTCCGTTGGTGTGCAGGGACTGCGTGCCGCCGAGCACGGCCGCGAGTGCCTGCATGGTGACGCGCACCACGTTCACGTCGACCTGCCGCGCCTGCAGCGTCGAGCCGGCCGTCTGCGTGTGGAAGCGCAGCATGAGGCTCTTGGGGTTCGTCGCGCCGAAGCGCTCCTTCATCACGCGCGCCCAGAGGCGCCGGGCCGCCCGGAACTTGGCGACCTCCTCGAACAGCTGGTTGTGGGCGTTGAAGAAGAACGACAGGCGCGGCGCGAAGGCGTCGACCTCCAGGCCGCGGTCGAGGGCGGCCTGCACGTAGCCGATGCCGTCGGCGAGGGTGAAGGCGAGTTCCTGCACCGCCGTCGCGCCGGCCTCGCGGATGTGGTACCCGCTGATGCTCACCGGGTTGAAGCGCGGCATCTCCCTGGTGGCGTACTCGATGACGTCCGTCACGAGCCGGAGCGACGGCCGCACGGGCAGCCGCTGCGTGCCGCGCGCGATGAACTCCTTGAACATGTCGTTCTGGACGGTGCCACGCAGGCTCGCGGGCTCGACGCCCTGCTTCTTCGCGACCGCGATCAGGAAGGACAGCAGGACGATGGCCGTCGAGTTGATGGTCATGGAGATGCTGATCTTGTCGAGCGGGATGCCGTCGAGCAGCGTCTCCATGTCCTCCAGCGTGGCGATCGAGACCCCCACGCGGCCGACTTCGCCCGCCGCCATGGCGTCGTCCGGGTCGTAGCCGATCTGCGTCGGCAGGTCGAAGGCCACCGAGAGCCCGGTCGTGCCTTGCTCGAGCAATGCTCGGTAGCGGCGGTTGCTCTCTTCGGCCGTGGCGAAGCCGGCGTACTGGCGCATGGTCCACAGGCGCCCCCGGTACATCGTCGCCTGCACGCCGCGCGTGAACGGCGGCTCGCCGGGCATGCCCACGTGCTCGTCGTAGTCGGCGGGAGCCGGATCTGGCGCATAGCAGGGCTCGAGTTCGAGGCCGGAGGAGGTGCGGAACGTCTCCTTGCGCTCGGCAAAGCGCTGCGTCGACTTCGCGTAGGTGCTCGCGAGCCAGCGCTGCAGCGGTGTCTCCGCTTGGGTCTCGTGCTCGGCGTCGGGCTGGGTGTCGGACATGGTCACCTCCTGCGGCGGGGCGGCTCGAGGGCCGCCAGGGCGCCAAGGGCAGCCTGGAAATCCTGCGGTAGGGGCGCCTCGAACGAGACGGACTCCCCGGTGCCGGGATGGCGGAAACCGATACGCCATGCGTGCAGCAGCAGGCGCGGTGCGTGCTCCTCACCCGGCGCGTTCGGCCGGCCGTACGTCTTGTCGCCCACGATCGGGTGGCCGAGGTGGGCCAGGTGCACCCGGATCTGGTGGGTCCGGCCGGTGCGCGGCAGGCAGCGCACGAGGGTGTGGCGCGGCAGGGTGCGCTCGATGCGCCAGGCCGTGAAGGCGTCGCGGCCGCCCTCGCGGCGGATCGCCATCTTGGTGCGGTGCTGGGGCGCGCGCCCGATGGCGGCGTCGATGTCGCCTCGCTCGTCGCTTGGCCGGCCATGCACGCACGCGAGGTAGGTCTTGGCCACCGCGCGCTCCGCGAAAGCTTGCGAGAGGGTGCGCTGGGCGGCCTCCGTGCGCGCGATCACCATGACCCCCGACGTCGCCTTGTCGAGGCGATGCACGATGCCCGGGCGGTCGGAGCCGCCCAGCTCGGGCAGGCCCCGCAGATGCCACGCGAGGGCGTTGGCGAGCGTTCCGTCCGGCTGCCCCGCCCCGGGGTGCACCGTCAGCCCCGTGGGCTTGTTGACAATCAGGATGTCGGCGTCTTCGTGCAGGAGGTCGAGCGGGATCTCCTGGGGCACGAGGTGCGTGGGCCGCGGCGGCGGGATCCACACCACGACGTCCTCGCCACCCTGCATGCGCGCCTTGGCGGGGACGGCCGTGCCTGCGACGTGGACGCGGCCGTCCCGGATCCAGGCCGTGACGACCGTGCGCGACTGATCCGGGAAGCGATCGGCCAGAGCGCGGTCGAGCCGCTGCCCGCGGGCTTCCGGGCCCAGGACCAGATCGATACGGCTGCCTTCGGGCTCGGGGGCGGGAATGGGGGCTCTCCCTGCGGCGTTCGACGCTGAGGACCGGTTGCAAGCACTCCTGTTGTACCCTCCGGCCCTTCGGTAGACCGAGGAGCTCCCACGTGACCGATACCCCCGCCTCCTCCAACGCGCCCGCCGCCGGTACCCCCTGGCGGCGCTATCTGATGATCGGCCTGCCCGTCATCGCCATCGTCGCGGCCGTCGTCGTGATCCTCTGGCCTCAGATCGAGATCAAGCTGGCGATCAACGGGCTGCACGCCCAGGACGGCCGCGCGCGCAGCAGCCACATCGAGACGCTGAAGACGCATGCCGACCGCGACCTCGTGATCGACGAGCTGCTCTCGTCCATCCAGGACGAGGACCACACCTTCGGTGTGCGCGCCATCTGCTGCAACCTCCTCATCGAGCACTTCAACCGGCTCTCCAAGGTCAACCCGCTGCTGCGCTCGGGCTCGCTGCACACGCGCGGCGTGATCCTCGACACCCTGGCCCACAAGGACTACTTCGAGAAGGAGTACGTGGAGGATCCGCGCTACCGCGTGCGCGAGACGATCGTCGAGTGGCTGCAGAGCGATGGCGACATGACGCGCATGCACGCCGTCCAGCTGGCCTCCAAGATCAAGATGACAGAGGTCATGCCGCAGCTACGGCCGCTGCTGCGCCGCTCCGGCAAGTCGAACGTCCATGGTCGCGACGAGCGCGATCTGATGATCGCCTCGGCCGGTGCTGCCGAACGATTCAAGGACTGCGAGAGCGCCTCCACGTTGCTCGAGGTCGCCGAGACGGACGCTGACCACCTGGTGCGCCTGCGCTTCATGCAGATCCTCGTGCGCATGTCCTTCCGCAAGCAGCCCGCCGCGCCGTGTCCCGCCGCGGTGGATGCCGACCGTATGCGCGCGCTGGTGCAGAAGAGCCTCGATGATGAGGACCATCGCGTACGGATGGGGGGGATGCTCATCCTCGCGCGCCATCCCGCGTGGGCCGAGGGGGTCGCCGATCGCCTGCAGGCCATCCTGGAGGGCACGGGCACACCGGCCGAGCGGCGCCAGGCCCTCTCGGCGCTCGTGGCTCTGGGCCAGCCGGCTTTCCTCACTGCCTTCCCCAAGTACTTGCACGACCCGGCGGTCGAGATCCGCCGGACCGCAGCACGCTCGATCCAGGACCTGAAGGAGCGTGGGCTCGAAGGCTGCTGGATCGGCCTCCTGACCGACGAGACGCCGGAGTCGGGGGTCGCCATCGAGCGTGACGCCCGTCACGGGCTGTGGCGCGACGTGCTGCAGTACCTGCACAGGCACGCGAAGAAGTACCACGGCTTCCCCAACCTCCTGACGCTGCGCGCGGCGCGCGACAAGGTGCAGTTCGCCAAGGACATGGCCTCGATCTTCCTCGACGGCGAGGTCGCGGTCGCCGCGCTGGACGGCACGCTGGAGCGCGTGACGCGCGCCGCGGTCACCGAGGCCTGGTTCCGCTGGTGGTGTGAGGACCGCGGCTTGGACGCCGAGAAGACCGAGCGGGCGGTCGCCGCGTGGCGCGCCTCGCATGCGGCGCGCGTCCGGGGTGACGTGGCCGCGGCCCAGGCTGCCCTGAGCGGCCTGGACTTCGACGCGCCGGGGCTGTTCACCTACGAGCGCTCCTGGATTGCGGCGCAGTAGGGGC
>JAHEIK010000407.1 GCA_024639415.1 Planctomycetota bacterium | reverse complement strand
CGGACTGAGACGGGGTTTCCCCGTCCAGCGGACGGCACGTACTGATGAACACAGAACCTCCCGAGGCGACCGGGTCCGGTGCGCCTGCGTCTACGGCGAAACCCTCGCCGAAGGTCCACGCCTTTCCCCAGCACACCGTCGAGGTCGTGTCCGACTCAGGGGAGGGCGCGCAGAAGTGCGGGCAGTCCTTCGGTCTGATCTCAGCGCGCATGGGTAACGGTGCCTGGACGGTCGAGATCATCCCGGCCGAGATCCAGCCGCCGCCCCGTTCGCCCGGCAGCGCCAGTGGCGTACGGATTCGCATCGGGAGCGAGCCGGTCACGAACTGGGGCGACGAGGCCGATCTCGTCGTTGCGTTCAACGAGCAGGTGCTGCTCGCACGTCACCGGCTGGGTGCACTCAGGCGTGGGGCCACGATCCTGCTCGAGTCGATGTGGGAGACTCACGACGACGAGTCGATCCGCCGCGAGTGGGACGAGGCCATGAAGGAGATGGCCGGGCACGACTACCAGTTCGTGCTCATTCCCATGGAGTCCGAGACGCTGAAGCTGACGGAGAATCCGCGGCGCGGCAAGAACATGTTCATCCTCGGGCTGCTCGCGGGCATCTACAGCCGCGACCTCGAGGTCGTCCGAGACCAGATTCGCAAGACCTTCAAGAAGAAGGCTGTCGAAGTCGCGGACCGCAACATCGAGCTCATGGAACTCGGTGCCCGATGGGCGGAGCAGAACATCGCGCTCCGGATCGACGTGCCCGCCAAGCGCCCCGATCACGCCATGGTCGTCATGAACGGCAATCAGGCGATCGGGATGGGGGCCATGGCGTCGGGCATGGACATGTGCGCCATGTACCCGATCACGCCGGCCACGTCCGTCTCGCACTACCTGAGCGACGTGTTCGAAGAGAGCGGCGGCATCGTGCACCAGGCGGAGGACGAGATCGCCGCGATCGGCGTCGCCATCGGCGCGTCCTACGCCGGCAAGGTCGCGTTCACGGTCACGTCCGGTCCGGGAATCGCGCTCAAGACCGAGTTCATCGGCTTGGCCGTCATGACCGAGACCCCGCTCGTGATCGTCGACGTGCAGCGCGGCGGCCCGAGCACGGGGCTGCCGACCAAGGTCGAGCAATCCGATCTCCTGGCCGTCTTGTTCGGCCAGCCCGGCGACGCACCCAAGGTCGTGATGGCGCCCTCTACGATCGAAGAGTGCTTCCATTGTGTGGTCAGTGCCCGGCAGATCGCCGAGTCGCTGCGCGCCGTCGTCGTCGTGCTCACGGATGCGAACCTGGCGACGGGCGTGCAGCCCTTCCCGCGCCCCAAGCTCGACCCCCGCTGGCAGGCCCACCTGCCCGACCTGGGCCCTGTGGCCGACGGGCAGGAGCCCTTCGGCTGGGATGAGAAGCTCGGGCTGAGCAAGCGCATCGTCCCCGGGCAGCCCGGTGGCATGCACACCACGACCGGCCTGGCGCACGACGAGGGCTCGCGGGTCACCTACGCCCCTGACGTGAACCAACGCGCCAACACCATGCGGAGCCGCAAGCTCGCCGTGTTCCAGCAGACCCTGAAGCCGCCGCCCGTGTACGGGGCCGACGAGGGTGACCTGCTCGTCGTGGGCTGGGGCAGCACGCTGGGAGCCATCCAAGAGGCCGTTGATCGCGCGCGGGCAGAAGGGCTGGCCGTCTCGTCGACTCACTTGACGTTCCTCTCGCCGATGGAGCCCGGACTACCGGAGATCTTCAAGCGCTTCCGTCAGGTCATGACGGTCGAGATCAACTACAGCGACACGCCCGGCGATCCGTTCATCACGCCGGACAACCGGCGCTTCGGCCAGCTCTGCTGGCTGCTGCGGGCGCAGACCCTCGTGGACGTGGACTGCTGGACGCGCGTTCCCGGTGAGCCGCTGAAGCCAGGACGCATCCTGGAAGTCATGCGCGAGAAGGTGGCCGGCGCGGCCACCCGGAAGGACCAGGCATGAGCTGCTCCCTGCTTTCGTGTGCGACGGACGAGGATCGCATCTTCGAACAGAGTGACTATCAGGGACCGCGAGCGCGCTGGTGTCCCGGATGCGGCGACCACGGCATCCTGGCTGCCAATCAGCGCCTGCTTGCCGACGAGCAGCTCAAGCCGGAGACGACCGTGTACGTCTCGGGCATCGGCTGCTCGTCACGCTTCCCGCACTACATGAAGACGTACGGCTTCCACGGCATCCACGGTCGCGCGTTGCCGCTTGCGACCGGCGTGAAGCTCGCCCGCCCCGACCTCGACGTGTTCGTCGTGATGGGGGATGGCGACTGCTGCTCCATCGGGGCGGGCCACTGGATCCACGCCATCCGCTACAACATCAACATGTCCGTCATGTTGCTCGACAACAACATCTACGGGCTGACGAAGAACCAGACGTCCCCGACCACCCCGGAGGGCTACGCCTCGAACACGCAGCCGCGCGGCAGCTACCTGCCGCCGCTCAACCCCCTCGTGACGACGCTGGGCGTGACGAACGCATCCTTCGTGGCGCAGACCGCCGACTGGGCGCCGTCGCACCTGTTCGCGACGCTCAAGGCGGCTTACCACCATCCCGGCTTCGCGTTCGTACGGATCCTCCAGCGCTGCCCGATCTGGACGCCGGACATCTTCCAGCAGGCTGTGATGGATCCGACGAAGACCGAGATCCTTACGCACGCGGACGGGATCGTCGACCCCGACACGGACGAGATCTACCCGACGCAGATCACGCACGACCCCGCGAACATCCACGAGGCCCGCCGACTCGCGTCGGATGCGGGCTCCGTGCGCCTCGGACTCTACTTCTGCGATCCGAAGTTCCCCCGCTACGACGAGACGCGCACCATCCCGATGCAGACCGCAGAGGAGAAGGTGGCCCATCTCGAGAAGGAGTTGGACCGCAATGCCGTCTGATCCCGACTTCTCGGCCGAGCACGCCGACGCCTGCAAGCAACACCTAGGCGCTGCACGCGAGTCGTTCCACTCCGCGCTTGCCCACACGATCGAGGAGGTTCGTACGTTCCTCGATTTGCGCGAGACGAGCGAGGAAGACCAGGTGGCCGGCACGGGCGCAGCGCTCGGTGCCTTCGCCTCGGGCCGCATCGATCCGGAGCGCTTCTCGGCGCTCGTCTCCCACGACCTCGCGATCGATGAGAGCGATGCCGAGCGCCTGGAGAAGGCATTCGACGTCCTGCGCGCCCTCAACGCCCGCTTCGATGGTCTGCTCGACGTGCGCGTGCCTCCGGGCGGTTCCCTGCGCGACGTCGTCGCCGAGCGACTCGCCGAGGTCGGTCGAGCGTTTGGTGCTGCGCATGTCGTCACGGCGGTCCGGGCAGGGAACTACGACGAGGCGAGCCACGCCGGCTTCCTCGACGCGTACCCCTTCGCGAAGTGGAGCGCGGCCGAGCGTGCGCTTGCGCCTGCGCTCTACGTCGAGGTCGAGGGCGCGGACTGCCGTGCCGCCGCGCTCTCCGAGTTCCTCGACGGCCGTCTGCGCATCGTTCTCGCCACCGCCGGGCCTTGCCCCGTGGCGCCGCTGGCGCGGCTCGTCGCGCCGCGGACGTTCGTGCTGCAGACGAACGATCCCGCCACCTTGGGGCCCTTCGTCGCGCATGAGGGCGCCGGCATCGCCGCGCTCGTTCCCGAGGGAGCCGCGCGCTTCCAGCACGTGCCGGCACCGTCTGGCAAGACGACGTGCGGACTCGAGATCGGGTACCTGCCCGAGGGCAAGCTGCGCCCGGTTGGCGGCATCAGCACGGCACAGCAGGGAGAAGACTTGCTCCTCCTGGGTCGGCACGATCATGCGGAGGGACATGCCTCTGGTGACGGTTCCGAGGCCGAGGCTCCGAAGGACGTCGCCGGGCAGTTGGCCAACTGGCTCTTGCAGCAGGCCGATCTCGAGAGCGTCGGATAGGGGAGTACGGCGTGGACCTTCAGGCAGTCCTACAAGCGGTCTCGGTGTTGGCAGGCGTGTGCCTGGTCTTCGGCGTCTTGATCGCGACGGCGCACAGCCGCCTGAAGGTGTGGGA
>JAHEIK010000406.1:1022-4034 GCA_024639415.1 Planctomycetota bacterium | reverse complement strand
GCCCGGCCCGCGCGGCGTCGTGGGCCTGACGCCCGGGTCGCGTCACACGCACCAGCGCAGCAGGCACAACGCTGCCCCGGCCTCTTCACGAAACTTCGCGCGCCGCGAGACGGCCGGAGCCTACCCCTCGGAGTCGGGACGCCAGTTGCGCTTGACGGGCTTCTGGATCACACCGCGCTTGAGGAACTTGGCTGCGACCTTGACGCGTACGACGCGGCCGTCGACGACGGCACGCACGCGCTGGATGTTCGGCTTGAACGTACGCAACGTCTTGCCGGTGGTCTTCTTGCCGACGCCGCCCTTGGCCTTGGCCAGACCGCGGCGTGCATAGGTTCGGCCCGAACGGGTCTTCTTGCCGCTGAACTGGCAGACGCGAGGCATGGCACTTCTCCGAATCCGGCGACGGCCGCCGGCGAACGGAGGAGATTAGGCGCTTCCGGCGTCACCGCCAATGTTTCGCACCCCCGCAGCCCATTCCGCGGCCGCGCGTACGACTTGACAGGACTGTCTCGAAATCGCCCCAGGAGCCCGGATACCCGCCCGCTGGAGGCAGGGGGACTTTACAATCCCAGGCCACATGTCGCACAGCCCTTACATTCAAGGAGATCCCAGCCATCTCCTGGGGGACCTGAACTCGGCCCAGAGGGCGGCTGTGACGCACGCAGGACAGGCGCTGCTCGTCGTCGCGGGAGCCGGGACGGGCAAGACGCGGGCGCTGACCCGGCGCGTCGCCTGGCTCATCACCCAGGGTGTCTCGCCGTACGGCGTGCTCGCCATCACGTTCACGAACAAGGCGGCCGACGAACTCAAGCGGCGCCTCGTGGAGCTACCCGGTGGCGGCGCCGTCTGGGCCGGCACCTTCCACGGCTTCGGCTCGTTCCTGTTGCGCAGGCACGGCGACGACATCGGGATCGATCCGCGCTTCACGATCATGGACCGTGACGACCAGCTGAGCATCCTCAAGGCGATCTACAAGGACCTCGACATCGACAAGTCGGTGCTGCGGCCGCGCGACGCCATCGCGATGATCTCCCATCGCAAGAACGGCGGCGGCGGACGTCCGCCGCTCGACCTCACGCTGCCTGGGGTGGCCTTCGCCTTCGACCAACTCTTCGACGCGTATGTCGACCGCCTGCGCGGAGCGGACCTGCTCGACTTCGACGATCTCCTGCTCGAATCCGTCCGGCTGCTGACGGAGCGTGAGGATGTGGCGGCACTCTACGGAGAGCGCTTCGTGCACGTGCTGGTCGACGAGTACCAGGACACCAACCTCGTACAGCGCGATCTGCTCAAGCGTCTATTGGGGCCGGGGCAGAAGATCACCGTCGTGGGGGATCCGGATCAGAGCATCTACCGCTGGCGCGGGGCCGTCGTGCGCAACATCCTCGACTTCGGCGAGGACTTCGAGGGAGCCGAGCAGGTGCTGCTGGAGCGCAACTACCGCTCGACAGCCAACATCCTGGGAGCGGCCGAGGCGGTCATCGAGCGCAACCATGAGCGGCATGCGAAGCGCCTCTACACCGAGCGGGAGGCGGGGCGTCCCGTCCTTGTCATCCGCTGCCGCAACAGCGAAGACGAAGGACGCGCCGTCGCCACGCAGGTCCAAGCGTGGGTGCGCGAGGGCCGGCGCCTGGACGAGATCGCCATCTTCTACCGGGTGAACGCCCTGTCGCGAGGGATCGAGCTGGCGCTCAACGAGCACACGATTCCCTATGTCGTGGTCGCGGGCACCGAGTTCTTCCAGCGCCGCGAGGTGAAGGATGCGCTCTCGTACGCGCGCCTGATCACCAACCCGCGGGATGAAGCGGCGTTCTCCCGCATCGTGAACGTGCCGCGCCGCGGGGTGGGCGCGGCGAGTCTCCAGCGTCTGCGGGCCTACGCGATCCGCGAGGAGCTGGCGCTCACCGAGGCTGCGCCGCATGCCGAGAAGGCCGGCGTCTCCAAGCGTGCCCGTGGCGGCTTGCAGCGCTTCCTCGATCTGCTCACGCGCGTGCGGGCCATGCCGCGCGCTCCCGTGGCACCGATTCTCGAGGCGCTGCTCGAGGGCAGTGGCTACCGCGCTTCGCTGGAAGACAGCGGGGACGACCTCGACCGCAGCCGCCTTGAGAACGTCGACGAACTCGTCGCATACGCGCGCGAGTTCGACGCGAAGGAGGCCGAGGGCGACCTGCAGGCCTTCCTCGAGCGGGCGGCGCTCGTCTCCGATCAGGACGGCTACGTCGGCGGCACCGGGCGCGTCAGCCTGATGAGCGTCCACGCGGCCAAGGGACTGGAGTTCCCCTGTGTGCTGATCGCCGGCGCGGAGATGGGCTACTTCCCGCATGCTCGCAGCCTTGGCGAGGATGCCGGCGAGGAGGAAGAGCGACGGCTCTTCTACGTCGCGATGACGCGTGCCCAGGATGCGCTCGCCGTCTCCCATGCCGTCCGGCGCCAGACCTACATGGGCGAGGAGCACCGCGCTCCGTCACCCTACCTGGGCGACATCCCCGAGGAACGCCTCGAGCGGCGCGACCTCGCCACGTGGAGCGGCCATCGGTCGCTCTTCGACGCGCCCGAGCCGAGCTACGCCCCGCCGCCCCAGGACGACGCGGACGTCGTGCGGGACACGGGGCTGGGCTTGGAGGTGGGGGAGCGGGTCCTGCATCCGTACTTCGGCCCGGGACGCCTCGAGGCCGTGGGCGGTGGGGGCGGCGACGCCCGCGTCACCGTCGACTTCGACGATCACGGTGTGAAGCAACTCCTGTTGCGCCACGCCCGTCTGGAGAAGCTGTCGTGAGCACGAAGAAACGCAGCCGCACTGCCAGCACGGCCAGCAGCGAGGGGCCCGTCCTCGTCTACGAAGGCCCCGACGGTACGCAGCGCTTCCCGGTGGGTACAGAGCCGCTGCTCATCGGACGCGGCGCCGGCGCGGATGTGCGCCTGGGCGACCTCAGTCTGTCCGCGCGACACTGCCGCGTGGAGCCTGCGGGCGCGGGCTGGAAGGTCGTCGATCTCGGGAGCCGGAACGGCACG
>JAHEIK010000406.1:0-1012 GCA_024639415.1 Planctomycetota bacterium | reverse complement strand
CGACGTCCTCGTGAAGCAACGCAAGCTAGGGGACGGCGACCGCGTCCGCCTCGGGCGCGCCCAGTTCCGGTTCGTCTTGCGCGGCGAGGAGGGCGATCTGCTGACCCGCCTGCGCGGTCTGCTCACGGAGGCCCACCGGAGCCGCGGCGACGACGGCCTCCGCGAGATGGCGGAGGAGTTCGCGCAGACGGCCTCGCGGCACGATGCGCCGGGCATCCTCGTCGGCTCAGAGGAGCTGAGAGCCCTGCAGAATCTGCAGCACGTGATGAGCGCCATGGTGGAGACCCACGGGGGCGGTGACATCTTCGAGCGCATCGTGGACACGCTCATCGAGCTCACGGGAGCCGAGCGCGGTTTCTTCATCCTCATGGACAGCGTGAAGGGCAAGAAGAAGGGGCCGCGCCCGCGCAAGGTGATGGCGGCGCGGAACTTCGACAGGGAGGAGATCCGCGACGCGCTCGACAAGATCAGCAAGACCATCGAGCGCGAGGTTCTCCAGAAGGGCAAGCCCGTCATCGTCAACGACGCCCCGTTCGACGAGCGCTACGGTGGCTCGGACAGCATCGTCGACATGCGCCTGCGGAGTGTCCTGGCCGCGCCTGTTCGGGGAGCGAAGGGCTCGGTCGGCACGATCTACCTGGACAACCGCTTCGAGCGCGGCGTCTTCCTTCCGCGCCAGTTGCCGTTCATCGGGATGTTCGCCGACTTCGCCGCAATCGCCCTGCAGAACGCCATGCTGCATGCGTCCAACGAGGCGCGCCTCGAGGAGCTGACCATGGCGAAGGCCGAGGTCGAGGAGCTGAATCGCATCCTCTCGGACCGTGTCGCCCAGACGAGCGCCGAACTGATGGAGGTCAAGGAGCACGTCCTGCGTGATCTCGACCAAGCGCCCCTGAAGTACAGCTACACGAACATCATCGGCACGAGCCGACGCATGCGCGAGGTGTTCCACCTGCTCGACAAGGTCACCGACAGCGACGTGCCGGTGCTCATCCACGGCGAGAGCGGAACG
>JAHEIK010000064.1 GCA_024639415.1 Planctomycetota bacterium | reverse complement strand
CGACACCCAGCAGCAGTGCCCCGCCCATTTCCCACGCGGCATCCAGGAGCAGTGACCAGTCGCCGTTGCCGTGCAACGCGCCGGCACCGCACAGAAGCAGGCTGAACAGGATGAGGCCCCAGGCGTCGTCGACCGCCACGATGCCCCGCAACACCGTGGTGAAGGGGCCGCGTGCGCGCGACTCGCCGACGACGTCCAGTGTGGCCGCCGGATCCGTGGCCGTTGCGATGCCGCCCAGCACGAGCGCCAGCGCCACCGGAACTCCGAGCGCCGTGAGTCCGAGTGCTACGAGCGCCGCCGTCGAGACCACGAGCACGACACTCATCCAGAGCACGTCACGACCGTGGCTCACCAGGGACGCCCGCGTCAGCGAACCGCCCAGCAGGAACCCCACCATGACCAGGGCCATGTCGGCCGCGACCGGAAACCATGTCGCGCTGTGGGGGGGGAGCACGTCGAACCCTGCCGGTCCGATCAGCACACCCAGGAGCAGCAGGAGAGTGACGCGCGGCAGCGGCGTGTGCCGGCCGAGAAGGTCGGTGAGCAGACCGAGGAGCATGAAGCCCCCGATCACGACCAGGGTCAGGGCGGGATCTTGCATGGTCTCTGCGAGCGCCGGTCCGGGACGTCCGCATGCACTGTGCAGGTGGCATGCCGATCGCGCAGAGCCGAGGAGCAGGGCTTGCGCGGTCGCGGGCCGACCTTCGCCAGCGGACCCTTGCGCAGCACCGTGAGGACACCGGCGTCTGGATCCGGTCGCCGCGTGCCGTTGCCGTAGGGGCGATGGGAGCCTGAGCCCGGCGAAGGCGAGTCTTCGCCCGGCCCGTGCGTCGTCGTGGGCGTGGACGAAGACGGGCGACCATTCCGGTCCCTGCGGGACCTCAGGTCGCCCCTACGGCTTCCTGGGGCCGACGTCGCGGAAGGGGCCCTTGCGAGGGAAGGTGAAGTCGCCCTTCTCCGGGTCCTTCAGCTTTGGGTCCTTGCCGTAGACGCCGCTCTTCTCGGTCGTCGGCAGCTTCACACGCGCCTTCGTCGTGGCCGGCGCGTCCTCGCAGAGCCAGGCGTTGCCTGCGAAGCGGAAGGTCTGCGCCTGGGTGCCCGTACCGATGTTGACGACCGATCTCAGTTCGTTGCTGCGGAAGACGACGAGGTTGTTCTCGAAGACCCCGTAACGACACGGCACGAAGCGCTTGTCGCGTGACTCCTGCAGGATACGCAGCACCCAGCGCCGTGGGCGGTAGATGACGTTGTTCGTGACCGTAGCGACGTCGCAGCCCACGAACGCGATAGGAGCCTGCCCGCCGGAGAAGGTGCAGTTGTCGATGACAACGCGGCTGGCTTCGTACGACGCGTCGGCCGGCCGGAAGTACGCCAGGCCCGTGCTACCGCCCGCGTTGACCGCGCGCCCCCCGGCGTCCGTGAAGGTGCAGTGATCGACGGTGATGGTACGGCTGCCGCCCTTGGCCTGGACGCCGCTGCTGCCGTCGCCGCGCGCCGGACCGATGCGGCATCCGGTAATGCGCACGTCGTGACAGCCCACCATGTCGATCGCGGAGCCGCCCGCACCCCAGCGCTCGATGTGGCAGTCACGGATCATCATGCGATCCACACCCGAGAGCTTGATGCCGTCGCGGTTGCCGTTTGGCCCGACGTCGCGCACCGTGATGCGAGCCAGCGTCAGCCTCTCGGCGCGGGTCTCGTACGTGCCGCCGTCATCGATGTTCAGCCCGTTGCCCGTAGCGCCCTCGAACACCAGATCACGCAAGTCCACGCAGACGGGATCCGTGAGGTGCAGGCCGGAGGTGCCGCCACGGATGACTGGGGGCTTCTGCGGATCGGCCCCCGCGATCCGGATGCGCTGCTTCCCCGTGCCCTTGAGGCCGACGGCGCGCAGGCCCCCCGCGTACGTGCCGGGTGCGACCAGGATTTGCGTCCCGGGCTTGGCCTGCTCCAAGGCGCGCTGCAGCCCGGCCCGGTCCTTCACTTGCACCACCCGGGGCGCCGCCACGGCCGCCGGGAGGCCGCTCGTCAGCGTCAGCACGGCCAGCAGGAGGACGGCGAGCAGGAGGCGGAGCGGCATGCTCCGATGCTAATCGGCCTCCGCGTGAGGAGCGCTCCGCTCTCCCGCCGGACCCGGGTCGTGGCGACCTAGAATGGACGCGTGAGCCCCGCCGCGCCCCAGCCCATCCGCGCTCCCGGTGAGCAACTCGTCATCTTGGTGGGCGCGTACGGCTCGGGCAAGACAGAGGTCGCCGTCAACCTGGCGATCCGGTGGGCGAGAGCGGGCTTGCGCGTCAAGCTGGCCGATCTCGACCTGGTCAACCCGTACTTCCGCAGCCGCGAACAGCAGCGCGTGATGGAGGGCCACGGCGTGCATGTCGTGGTGCCCCCGGGCAAGCTGGCGGGCGCGGATCTGCCCATCGTGTTGCCCGAGGTGGTCGGCCTCCTGCAGCCCGAGCCCGACACGATCTCCCTGCTCGACGTGGGCGGGGATGAGGTCGGAGCCAGGGTGCTCGGCTCCTTCCGACCCAACCTGCACGAGGGCGCCTACGAGCTGTGGCAGGTGGTCAACGGCAGCCGCCCGTTCACGGCGAATCCGGCGGGCTGCCACGCCATCCGGGCCGAGCTCGAGGCAGCTTCCCGGCTGCGCGTGACGGGCCTGGTGGGCAATACCCACCTGATCGACGAGACCGAGGTCGAGACCGTTCTGGGCGGCTGGAGGCTCGTCGAGCAGGTCGCCAAGGAGAGCGGGCTGCCCGTCCGGGCGGTCGGCATCCGGAACGAACTGGCGGCCGATCCGGCGCTGGCCGAGATCACCGCACCGGTCCTGGAACTGGACCGTCGAATGTTGCCGCCCTGGATCCCGGGGCAGTCGGATGGGCACGGGGGTTGCAACCGTGACCGGAAGCCGGCGCCGCGCCCCATCGGCGTGCCGCCGCGCCTTCGCGCCCAGGACTCGCGAGGAGAAGTCGATGGGGTACATCCGGATTGAGCGCGCGGTCTGCAAGGGCTGCGGGCGCTGCATCGTCGCCTGCCCGAAAGATCTCATCGAGTTCTCCGATGAGCTGAACGAGCGTGGCTACCAGGTCGTCACCTACAAGGGCTCACCCGAGGAGTGCGGGGGCTGCACGCTGTGCGCCGTGGCCTGCCCCGATCTCGGCATCGAGACGTGGAACAACCGCGGCAAGCAGACCTTCGAGACCACGACCGGCCTCACCGAGAAGATGACCCACTACTGCCCGGGCTGCACGCACGGCGTGGTGCACCGGGTCGTCGGTGAGGTGCTGAGTGAACTCGGCCTGGTGGGACGCACGATCGGCGTGGCGCCCGTGGGCTGCAGCGTGCTGGCGTATGAGTACTTCAACTTCGACATGTTCGAGGCGGCCCACGGCCGTGCCCCGGCCGTCGCGACCGGCGCCAAGCGGGCACGTCCGAACACGATCGTCTTCACCTACCAGGGGGACGGCGACCTCGCGTCCATCGGCGGCAACGAGATCCTGCACGCGGCCAACCGCGGCGAGAAGATCACCGTCATCTTCATCAACAACGCGATCTACGGCATGACCGGCGGCCAGATGGCGCCCACGACCATGCCCGGCCAGAAGACCTCGACCTCGCCGTTCGGCCGCGACACCGAGGACACGGGCATGCCCATCAAGGTGTGCGAGCTGCTGGCAGCGCTCCAGACGCCCGCCTACATCGCGCGCGGCTCAGCGCACGACAGCAAGCACACCGTGCGCCTGAAGAAGATGATCAAGACGGCCTTCCAGCACCAGGCGGAGGGGCGCTGCTTCTCCTTCGTCGAGGTGCTGTCGACGTGTCCGACGAACTGGGGCGTCTCACCCAACGAGGCCTCGGACTGGGTGGCGGACGCGATGATGGACTACTTCCCGTTGGGCATCATCAAGGAGCCGGCCAAGGAACCCAAGCCGGCAGGCGCGAAGGCCTGAACCAGGGAGAGCCGTGATGGAGGCAACCAACGTCCTGATGGCCGGCTTCGGCGGCCAGGGCATGCTGCTCGCGGGCAAGATTCTCGCCCATGCCGCGATGGCGGAGGGCAAGGAGGTCAGCTGGCTGCCCTCCTACGGCCCGGAGATGCGCGGGGGGACGGCGAACGTGACGGTCTGCATCGCGGACCGGCCCATCGCCTCGCCGCTGATCACTACGCCGACGTCGCTGCTGGTGATGAACCTGCCGTCGCTCGAGAAGTTCGCGCCGACCGTCGGCGCAGGCGGCCTGATCGTCGTCAACTCCTCGCTGGTCCACCGCGACCCCAAGCGCGAGGACTGCAGGGTGATCAAGGTCGACGCCCGCAACGTGGCCTCCCTGGCGGGGACCGAGCGCGCAGCCAACTTCGTGATGCTGGGGGCCTACGTGGCCGCCAGCGGAGTCGTCGCCCCCGAGACCGTCGAGGGTGAGATCGCAGCTGAGTTCACCGGCCCGAAGGCCCGGCACGTTCCCGCGAACGTCGCCGCCTTCCGTGCCGGTCTGGACGCCGGGCGTGTCGACGCCGAGAACGCGGCGCCCCAGGAGCAGGACGCATGACCAAGGTCTTGATGAAGGGCAACGAGGCGCTGGGCGAGGCCGCGATCCGCGCCGGTTGCGTGCACTTCTTCGGCTACCCGATCACGCCGCAGACCGAGGTGCCCGAGTACCTCGTGAAGCGCCTGCCGGAGGTGGGGGGCGTGTTCGTGCAGGCCGAGAGCGAGATCGCCTCGATCAACATGATCTACGGCGCGGCGGGCACGGGCGTGAAGTGCCTCACGTCGTCGTCCTCGCCGGGCATCAGCTTGATGGCCGAGGGGCTCAGCTACATCGCCGCGTGCGAGTTGCCCTGCGTGCTGATCAACATCATGCGCGCCGGTCCCGGCCTGGGCGGCATCCTGCCCGCGCAGAGCGACTACCACCAGGCCACGCGCGGCCACGGCCACGGCGACTACCAGCTGATCGTGCTGGCGCCGGCGTCCGTGCAGGAGGCCGTGGATCTCATGATGCTCGCGTTCGATTTGTCCGAGCGCTACCGCAACCCGGTCATGGTGTGCGCGGACGGCATGATCGGGCAGATGATGGAGCCGGTGGAGTTCCCGACCGAGGGCGCCGGCGAGCCGATGGCCGAGAACGAGTGGGCCCTGACGGGTTGCGAGGGTCGCGAGCGGCGCATCGTCAACTCGCTCTACCTCTCGCCCGAGGACCTCAATGAGCACAACAAGAAGCTCAAGGCGAAGTACGACCTGATCGCCGAGAAGGAGACCCGGCACGAGGTCTACGGCGAGCACGAGGGCGCGGACATCCTCGTCGTCGCCTTCGGCACGATGGCGCGCATCGTCAAGAGCGCGATCGACGACCTCCAGAGCGAGGGCGTGAAGGTCGCGCTGTTCCGTCCCATCACGCTCAAGCCCTGGCCCTACAAGGCCGGACGCGCGACGATGGACGCCCTGGCGCCCGATGCGCCCGTGCTCACCGTCGAGATGAGCATGGGGCAGATGATCGACGACGTGCGCCTGTGCGCCGACGGCTCCCGTCGCCACGAGTTCCTGGGCGAGGCCGGCGGCGTCGTGCCGTCGCCCGAAGAGGTCGCCGCCAAGATCAAGTCGCTGCTCTAGGGCGGCCTGGGCGGCCCGCAACAGCCGCAGCTGCGTCCCTGAGCGCGGAAATTTCCGCACCGGGTAGCGTAAGGCTGCGCACTCGCGCGCAGGTCGGTGCGTCTTGCCTACTTGGCGGCCTTGGGAAGCGCACGCGCCGCAGCCGGATGCACCACCGTGAAGCACCACGTGGCCGCACTCGCGTCCCCGAGAACGACAGCCATGGGGCGTGGTGGCTTGTTCTCATTCCCCTCGCGTTCGACGTCGAACGTCGAGGGACCCCCCCAGCCTCCGTAGCGCTTCAGCGACCCCGCGGGAGCGCGCGCAGCGTCGGTGGCCGCGCGTCGCTCTCGATGTCCCGGATCAGGGCGCCGATCTTCAGGGCGCGGATCGCGTCCGGCTTCCAGCTCTTCTTCGCAAGCGCATCTTGGAGCTGGCGCAGCTGCGGGATCAGCGAGCGGGCAGCACCGCCGTAGCGACGCAGGGACGCGAGGCAGCGCTGGATCCGGTTCTTGAGTCCCCAGCGCTCCGGCTCGATCAGCTCGACGCACAGCGGCAGCCCCTCTGCGATGCGCTGCTTCGCGAGGATCTCGAGTCCGCTCATCCGGATCCCGTCAGCAAACATGATCCCACTCGGCGCCGGCTCGCGCACCGCCCGGTAGATGGCGGGTAGCAGCGGCTCGATCTCCTCGTAGGAGAGATTGCGGTAGACGGACTCGAAGCTGCCCCGGGCGCGACCGTCCTCGTTCGCGAGCCCTGCGCGTACGGCCGCGTAGAGCGCTTCGCGATCCACGCCGGCGAGCGAGCGGCCCAGCATGCCGCCGCGGCGGTTGAACAACGCGAAGCTGAGGTAGCGCTGCTGCATGCCGCGCGGGTCGGACTCCGGATCGGTACGCGCAAGCATCGCAAGCAGATCCGGCACCGTGGCCATTGCCTCCTTGCCGATGCTCGCCAGCGCCTCCGCAGCCTTGATCCGCAGCCAGAGGTCGTCGGCGCCCAGCGTCTCTCTCAGGGCGGAGACGGCGGGCGCCGCGCGCTTCCCCAGCTGGGTCAGCGCCTGACAGGCGCCGATGCGTCCGTGCAGCTCACGCTCAGTGAGCATCTCGATCAAGCGCGGCGTCGGATCGCCGCTCCGTCGCGCGAGCTCCGTCGCCGAGCGCTCCCGCACGACGGGCGACCAGCTCTTCAGGCCCGCCAGGATCTCGGCTTCGCTGCGCTGGGCGTAGGCCGCGAGCTTGCGTCGCGAACTCCACCCGCGTCCGTCCTCCACGAGGCGCTCGGCGGCAGCGGCCCCCAGCGGAACGACGAAGCCGGGCTGCTTGCCGGTGATGTGGAGCTTGCGCAGCGCCTGCGCATAGGCGAGCAGATAGGCGCCTGTGCAGTCCCAGCCCCGGTACTTGTCCGGCTTCACGTCCGGCGGGCCCTGATGGAGATACGTGCCGTCCCAGCGACGGGCCAGGTCGTAGTACCAGCCGAACTCCTGCATCCACGCGCCCGTGGCGTAGGGGCCCGATAGCGCGACGGCCGGCATGGCCCACAGCAGGTTGAAGAAGTTGCCGGTGTGCCCGCTGTCGCGCTCTGCGCCGTGCGAGGCGACGCTCATGCGGGAGAAGTACGCGGCGGCCTCGGTGTCTCCGAGCTCGTTGAACAGCAGCGCCGCGACGCCGTTCTTGCCGTTGTCGTCGTGGGTCTCGATCCACGGATGATGATCGCCGTAGGGAACGCTGCCCTTTCCGACATAGAAGCGAATCAGCCGTGCGCTCTTGTCGATCGCCTCGTCCAGGGCCGGATCGTCCACGCCCGCCTTGCGCGCGAGGACCAGCGAGAGCGTGAGCGGCAGGCCGGGCGCGTTCATCATGCCGTAGCCCGCGAGCCGCCCATTCGCTTGCACGAAACGGTGCCCCCAGGACCCGACCGCGCTCTGACCGCGCACGATCTCCAGCGTGACGCGCTTCAGGTCGGACAGGAAGCGGCGGTCGCCCGTGGCCAGGGCGTACTCGGCCAGCAGGAGGTTGACGGGACCGTAGAACCAGGAGTGGTAGGTGCTCCTGTCGGGATCGGAGTACTTCGACGCCCATGCGACCTGCTGCCGTACCAGCGGCAGATACTTGCGTTTGCCGCTCGCGAGCAAGGCCAGTGCGTTGAGGGAGCGAACGATCGGATTGCCCGCGTCGGGGTCGGCCTTCATCCGGCGTGCCAGCGCCTCGCAGCCGCGCTCGAAGATGCGCTTCGACTTCGGGCAGTCGAAGGGTGCGCTCGCGCTGTACGCGCCCAGCTTCGATAGCCTGACGACGGCCTTCGCCGTCTTGCCCTTGCGCCACCGAATCAACGCGAGCTTGCCGTCGGTCGCCTCCGCCGCCGAGATGGCCCGCCCGAGCTCCGTACGCGGGTCGTACGCGAAGGGCTCGTCGGCAACCCCCAGGATCACGTCACCCGGTCGGAGCACGCGTGCCGCAGGCGATCGGACCTCCACCTTCGTGATGGCGATCTGGCGCGCCTCGGTCGTTTCGAGCTTGTGGCCGTACATCCACCCTCGGGCTCCTGTGGGCCCAAGGTTCCAGTCGTGCGTAGCCCCCTTGGGGATCGTCCCCCCTCGCGTGAAGTCGGGGTTCTGCTTGGAGAAGGCGGGCGCCGGGCCCCGCGTGGGTCTGCCGCGCGCGAGCAGTGCCTCCGCGAAGCCCCGGCCGATGCGGGCCATGATCTTGGCCGAGCCCAGGTAGTGGTACGCCTGATTGGACACACCCTTCCGCAGCAGAGCCCGTTCTTCCGCCGTGAACGCTTCCGCGCGCCGCTTCTCCAACTCGGCCTGTGCCGCCTTGCGATCCAGCTTCTCGTCGAGGCGCAGCTTCTTCACGCGCTGCTGGATCCGCTCGTCCCGCGTCTTCAGCGCCGACAGTTCCGAATCCCAGAACTGCTCCGTGCGAACGGCGAAGACGTTGCCGCGGAACTCGGCACGCCTCGCGGGCGCGGCCATGGCGTCGCGGAAGTTCTGATGCGTAGCCTTGTGGCGCCGCTGCTCGTTGGTGTACTGGGCGACGGGGCCGCCGACGCCGAGGACGCCGATCACGAAGGGGAGCTTGGGTGCGGCGAGGTCCTTGCGCACGTCGCGGATGAACTGCGTCATCAGCCGGCTGTAGAGGTCGTACCCACCCGGCTTGTCGCGCTGCGGGTAGGTGTCCCGGTCCACCATGTCGTTCCAGCCCTGGAACCATACGAAGCCCGCGAGCTCGTAACCGCGCTTCTTGCTGTACGCGGGGTAGACCTGCTTGATGTTCGCCAGGACCTTCTTCACGTGCTCCGTCATCAGGCGGTAGTAGTGGCCGGTCGCTTGCTCCTTGTCGGCTTGGATCTTCGCGAAGTCCTTGCCCTGCTGTGCAAAGCGCCTGCGCTGCGCGGCGCTGAACTCGTAGGGGCCCGCACCAGGCGGGCGGAAGTCGGTGTGAAGGCTCTTCCCACCCCAGGCTGTCTTGATGAGCAGGATCGGTTCGTCAAGCAGCTTCTGCGCCGTGATGCCGAAGGTCAGCTCGGGCCCCAGCTTCTCGCCATCGGCGCCGAAGCCGCTGCTGAGGCGCCCCTGTTTCTCGCCTGCGCTTGAGAGAGATGAGATCCAGACGTCTGCGTGCACGCGGGGCGTGCCGTCCTTCGCCCGCAGCTCCCGCAGCAAGTCGGCGGTCCCCGGATCCAGAGCAAGGGCGTCCAACGTACGCACGTGGGCATGGCCCTGCATGTTGGACTGCCCGGCCAGGATGAAGACCCTCAGTGGCTTGTCGCGGCCCCTGGCCGTGGCGCACTGCGAGGATGCGTGAGCGCTCCCGATGATCGCCATCATCAGGGTCACGAGCAGTCGCGTTCGTTTCGCAGCGCGCGATGACACGGGTGATCTCCTGTCTCCGGGGACGCACGCGACGGTGCGCCTGATGTGAGGGTGCGGCGGAGCGGCGGCCAGTCTGCCACAGGAGGGTGCGAACGCGTCGTCCGCGAGATTCGGTACCGAGATTCGGTACCAGATTCGGTACCAGGTGTTTTCCTACGGAGTTCGAGCCGCGCGATCTCCTCTCGACGCACCAGCTGGTGAAGGAGTTGCCCGACTCCGTACCGAGCGCTGCATCGCAGGAAGCGCGCTCCGGCCCGTGAACATCGTCCCCGTCCATGCGCTCTGCTTGGTCGATCGGTGCGTGCGATACGCAGCGTTCGAGGTGGGGGCGTTCATTGACTTCGCGCGCTCCGAGGCGGACGCTCCGCATCTTGCTTACGCGCTCGCCACGCGTGGGGGCGCGCTGGAGGATCGACATGTCCTGCGTCCGCACGACCTCGCTTCTGCTTGTCGTACTCGCCTTGGCCGCTTGTGGTTCCGACAAGCGAGCCGGCCCGGCACCGTCCCCTGACCTCCTGCCGTTCGAAGGTCTCGAAGGCACACTCGATATCGCCGGCGGCACCGCCCACATCCCCGTCATGGAGGAGGCAGCCAAGCGCATCATGACGGCGTTCCCGCGCATCCGCATCACGGTCGGCGGCGGCGGCTCGGGGATCGGCATCCAGAAGGTCGGCGAAGGGCTGATCGACATCGGCAACGCCGGCCGACCCGTCAAGGCGAAGGAACAGGCGAAGTTCGAGCTCACGTCCTACCCGTTCGCCATCGATGGCGTCGCCGTCGTCGTGCATCCCTCGAACTCCGTCCGCGAACTCACCACGCAGCAGGCGCGCGACGCGTTTGCCGGGAAGATCACGAACTGGAAGGACTTGGGCGGCGCCGACGCGGAGATTCACCTCTACGGGCGCGACGAGGCCAGCGGAACACGGGCCGTGTTCTGGAAGAAGCTGCTCGCCAAGGGGGCCGTGGCGACGAGCGCCAATGTCGTGAAGTCGAACGGCGCGATGAAGACGGCCATCTCGAAAGATGAGCACGGCCTCGGCTACATGAGCATCGGTCGCATCGACGACACGCTCGCCGCGGTCGGCCTCGACGGCGTGGCTGCGACGCAAGAGACCGCGACGGACGGTACGTACGTCGTGACGCGGAGGCTCTTCATGAACACGCGCGGAAAGCCCTCGGAGCTTGCCCAGGCCTTCATCGACTACATCGGCTCCCCGGAGGGCCGCGCGATCGTCGCAGCGCAGGGCTACATCCCGCTCGCAACCCCGTGAGTCCCACATCCGGTCGAACACGGGGCGAGCGAACTGCCGAGCTGCTGCTCGCCGGCGCCGCGGCCGTGTCGGCCGCTGCCGTCTTGGGCATCCTGGTCTTCCTGGCGATCCTCGCCGCGCCCGCGTGGCAGGGGGCGGCGCACGTCTTCACCTGGGACTGGCGGCCGTTCCACGGCCACTACGGCATCCTCCCCATGGTGGTCGGATCGCTGCTCCTGGCGCTCACGGCGTTGCTTCTGGCGCTTCCCGTGGCCATCGGGATCGCCGCATTCGCCCACGGCCTGGGGCCGCGGCGCCTGGCCCGCATCGTGCTCGCGGCCGTGCATGCCATGACGGGCATCCCGACGATCGTCTATGCCTTCGTTTCTGCCATGCTGCTCGTTCCGTTCGTTCGCGAGGTCTTCGTCCACGGCAGCGGGTACTCACTCCTGAGCGCCGCGCTCGTGCTGTCCGTCCTCATCCTCCCCACGATCGTGCTGGTCGTGCACGCACACTGGCACAGCATGGGCAAGGAACTGGAGCGTACGTGCGCGGCCCTCGGCATTCCGCGCGGTCGCGCGGTCCTCCGCGTCCTGCTCCCCCTGTCCCGCCGCGGACTTCTGACGGCGGCGGTCCTTGGCTTCGCCCGCGCGCTGGGCGACACGATGATCGCGCTGCTGCTGTCGGGCAACGCGGCCCAGGTTCCGGGCTCGGCTCTGGACGGGTTCCGCACGCTGACCGCGCACATCGCGCTCGTGGTCGCAACGGACACGCAGGATGCGGCGTACGCCTCGATCTTCGCGGCCGGCCTGATCCTGCTGCTCGTGGCCGCCGCCGCCAGCCTCACGGCGCGACGGCTGGGCGCCGGCAACGGACGAACGGAGGCTGCACGTGCGGCGCCTCGGTGATCGGGTGGGCATGGCCTGGGCGTGGGGCTCCAGCCTCTGCCTCCTGCTCGGACTCGGGACCCTGCTCGTGGTGCTCGTCACGCGCGGTGCCCCGGCCGTCGGTCCGGGTCTGCTCTTCGGCGACACCGCGCCCGGCGATGCCGTCCTCGGCCGCGCTCCGGTCTTCGACGGCATCTGGCCGGCGCTGATGGGCACGCTCGCCCTCGTCGCCCTGGCGTGCCTCGTCGCGGTACCGATCGGTGTTGCGAGCGGCATCTACCTCGCCGAGATCGCACCGCGCCGGCGCCGCGCCCTGCTGGACATCGGCGTCGACATGCTCGCCGGTGTGCCTTCGGTCGTGATGGGCCTCTTCGGGTTCGGACTGATCCTCTTGATGCGGCGCACGCTGGCACCGAGCGCGACGACAGGACTGTGGCTGTCTGCGCTCTGCATCGCCCTGCTCGTACTGCCCTATCTCATCCGCACCACGCAGACCGCACTAGACGCCCTGCCGGAGTCCCTGCGTCTGGTCGGGCCGGGCCTGGGCTTCACCCGTTGGCAGAACCTCCGCCACGTGCTGCTGCCCGCGGCGGGCCGCGGCATCCTCGGCGGGGTCATGCTTGCCGTGGGTCGTGCGGCCGAGGACACAGCCGTCATCATGCTCACGGGGGCCGTCTGGAATGCGGGCCTGCCGGCCGGTCTGGGCGAGAAGTTCGAGGCGTTGTCGTTCCGCATCTACGTCTTGGCTGCGGAGTACCGCGACGACATGCAGCTGGCACAGGGGTTCGCCTGCGCGTTCGCGCTGCTCCTGCTGACGTGTGGGCTGCTCGCTTCTGCTCACCTGCTGCAGCGGAGCTTGGAGCGCCGATGGAAGGCCTGACCGCGAGACTCGAGCACGTGAGCGTAGCCCTGGGAGGACGCGCCGTGCTTCACGACGTGTGCCTGGATCTGCCCCTCGGTGGCGTGACGGTCCTGCTGGGGCGATCCGGCTCGGGCAAGACGACCCTGCTCCGAGCGCTCAACCGCATGAACGAGCTCTACCCGGGGCATCGGTTCGAGGGCCGGGTGTCGCTGCGACTGGGCGGCGCGGGGCGAGACATCTACGCGCGCGACATCGATGTCGCCTGGCTGCGGCGACGCGTCGCCATGGTGTTCCAGTCACCCAACGTCTTGCCGTTGTCCGTCGAGAAGAACCTGCTCGTTCCGTTGAAGCTTGCTGCGGAGGTCACAGGGGCCGCCGCGCATGAGCGCATGCAGGCGGCGTTGCGCGATGCCGAGCTGTGGGACGAGGTGAAGGACCGCCTCGGCGCGCCGGCCGCCACGCTCTCCGGCGGGCAGCAGCAGCGGCTCTGTCTTGCGCGGGCGCTCGCGCTCGACCCCGAGGTCCTGCTGCTCGATGAACCGACGGCCGCATTGGATGTCCGTGCCG
>JAHEIK010000063.1:10461-13026 GCA_024639415.1 Planctomycetota bacterium | reverse complement strand
CATGCCGCCGTGGGTCACCGTGGGACCGTCCTCGACCACGAGGGCACGCTTGCCCTTGACGGCCGCCTCATCGGCCAGGCCGATCGGCAGCCGACCGAGCAGGAACGCCGCCGCGGGGTTGTGCTTGGCTGCGGCGCCGCGCAGAGCCTCGATGTTCTCGGGCGTCGCCTCGTCCACCTTCGTGACGAGCAGGACGTCGGCGTGCTCCAGGTTCCAGCGTGAGGGGAACCAACTGGTCTCGTCACCGGCGCGCAGCGGATCGAGCAACGTGATCTGGAGGTCGGGCTTGACGAACGGCGTGTCGTTGTTGCCGCCGTCCCACAGGATGATGTCGGCTTCCTTCTCGGCGGCTTCGAGGATCCGCGCGTAGTCGACGCCGGCGAAGAGGAGATCGCCCGCCTCGATGTGCGGCTCGTACTCCTCCATCTCCTCGATCGTGCAGTCGTGCTTCTCCAGATCTTCCAGCTTCTCGAAGCGCTGGACGATCTGCGAGCCGAGGTTGCCGTACGGCATCGGATGCCGCAAGACGGCGATGCGCAGACCCGCCTCACGCAGCTGATGTGTGACGTAGCGAGCGACGGGGCTCTTGCCGCAGCCGGTGCGCACGGCGCAGATGGCGAGCACGGGCTTGCTGCTCTTGAGCAGACAGGACTCGGTGTCGAACGGCGCGAAGGTGACGCCCGTCGCGAGCACGCGGGCTTCCTGCGCCGCGAGGTGCTCGTGGGATACGTCGCTGTAGGCGAACACGACGTGCTCGACGTTCTCGCTCTGGATCGTCGCCTCGAGGTCGTCCTCCGGAACGATCGGAATGCCGTCGGGGTACTGCGATCCGGCCAGTTCGGGCGGATAGCGCCGGTCGTCGATGTTCGGGATCTGCGCCGCGGTGAACGCCACGACGATCGTTGCCGGATCGTCCCTGTAGCAGGTGTTGAACACGTGGAAGTCGCGCCCTCCGGCGCCCATGATCAGCACACGCTTCGGCTGAGACATCGGATCCTCCTTGTGGTTGGTGCCCAAGGATCAACCCGCGGCGCGCCCCCACCTAGAATGTCACGGGGCCGAACAAGAAGGGGGGCGCATGATTCCTTGGGGCGCTCACCTGGAACGCTTCGCCGGGGCTCTCGGGCTGACAAGGGACCGTGCCGGGCTGCTGCGCACGGGACTCTTCTTGACACTGCTGTATGCGCTCTACGCGCTCGCGTTCCCGGACCGGGACGAACGGCTGCTGCGGCATGTCTTCGGCTGGGGCGGCACGCTGGCGTTCCTCTTCCTGTGGTGGCGCGGGGCGCTGCAGACGAACGTCCTCGAAGCCCGCGGCGAGGTGCCGTGGCGCCTGCTGCTGGTGTTCTTCGTGCTGTTCGCCGCCCTCGCGGCGGCCATCCGCCCGTTCCACTCGTCGGACCTGCACGCCTACGTCACCGTCGGTCAACTCCAGGCGGCCTACGACCTCGATCCCTACGTGCACACGGCGTCCGATGTGCCGGACTGGAGCGCAGACCCGCTGCTCTCCGGTACGTGGAAGGACATGCCGTGCACGTACGGCTTCCTGTTCGCGAGTCTTACGGAGGGCGTCGTGCGGCTCGGCGGCGGCGACCTCCGACGGTCGCTGCTCCTCTTCAAGCTGCTCGGCGTCCTGGCCCTGGTGCTCTGTGCCTGGCTGACGCTGGACACCATGCGCCGTCACGAGATACCGGGACGCGGCCTGGCGCTCTTCACGCTGCTGTGGAGTCCGTACGTCCTGCTGCACTTCGTCTCCAACGCACACAACGACGTCTGGATGGCGCTCTGCCTCCTCGTGGCCTTCCGCTGCGCGCTGGACGGCCGCTGGCTCACGCTCGTCCCGGCGCTCGTCATGGGAGCGCTGTTCAAGCATCTGGCGCTCGTGCTCCTGCCGTTCGCGTGGGTGCTGCTCGTCCGGAGACACGGCTGGAGGCATGCGGCGCTGTCGACGCTCCTGGGCTGTGGGCTCGCCGCCTTGGCAGCGCTGCCGTACGCGGGCCAGTGGGGCGAGGTGCGCTGGGAGAAGATCGGAACCACCCTCACCACGCCCTGGAACTCGTTCCAGGCGGTCCTCACCTACAGCTACGGCCGGCTTGCGGAGGCAGTGCCTGTGCTCGAGGGCTCGGCCACCGCTGTGACGACGGCTGTGCGGATGGCCTTTGGCTTGGCGTTCCTCTTGTTCGTGGGCTGGCGCGGGCTCGGCGCGTTACGCAAGCGGGACTATGCCGGGCCCGACTTCGTCAGCGACGGGCTGATCGTGCTGTTCGTGCTGCTGTGCATTGCGAGCGCGGCGTGGCACCCCTGGTATCTGGGGATGTTCCTGCCGGCGATCTTCCTGCTGCCGCGGGGCCATCCGGTGCGCGCGCTGACGTTGTGGATCGCGGCGTTCCAGATGCTGGCGTTCAGCCCGCTGGCGAAGGCGCGGGTGCTCGAGGCCTTGGTGATGCTGGCGCTGCCGATGTGGCTGTGGTTCCGTCGCTTCCGGAGCGCCCCACGAGACGGACCCAGGCTCAAGCACGGATCTCCGTAGGGAAGGGCGGCAATGTATGCCGCCCCTACAGGCGG
>JAHEIK010000063.1:0-10361 GCA_024639415.1 Planctomycetota bacterium | reverse complement strand
ACGATCGCAAGAGCCTTGTAGGGGCGGGTTGAGCGCAGCCCGCGCAGCGGGGTGAGCGGATACCCGCCCACGATCACAAGAGCCTTGCAGGGGCGGGGTGAGCGGATACCCGCCCACGATCTCCCAGGGCCGCGAGCGCACCCGTCCAAGTGCGGGCCTACGTGTGCAACCCGAGGGGGGAGTGGCCGCAACGCCTGGCGCCGGAGGCGCGGCGTTGTTTGGCCGCGGGCGCGGGAGCGTGAGAGGCCTGGAGGGGTAGGCACTAGCCCTCCAGCGGAGCGAGGGACGAGGCCCTACGGGCCTCGCCTCGCGACGCCCAGTCCGCGCGGGAGCGCGGAGCGTCGGCCCAGAGAGGGCGACGCTGGTAAATTGAAACGACCCCCCAACCCGCGGCACTGCCGAGGTCAGGGGGTCGGATGCTATCTGGCGTGTGCGAGCCCAACGGGCTCGCGGGTGGTACTAGCCTCACCCCTTGCCGCCGCCACAGCCGCCGCCACCGCCACAGCTGGACGGGGCCGCCTGGGGAGCAGCTTCGGGTGCGGGTGCCACGGCACCGCTGTCACCGGTGGACTTCGCCTGCTGGGTGCAGGCGCTGACGATGCCGAGCGCGGCCACGAGGGCCAAGATCGAGAAGAACTTCTTCATTGTTTCCTCTAGGGCTGGTGGTCGTGCTGAGCATCGGCAGTGGTGATGTCAGCGCTACGTGAGATCGCAAGAGTCTATCCAATGGGGTAGACGGAGCAATGGCCCACTTCCATTACCCTAAAGAACTGGCTCCGCATGGGACTTTAGGCCTCGTCGTTTGCGAGGCAGATACCGTCTCCGATCAACGTCGCGAAGCCGGCGAGAGGGTACGAACCCGACGGGCTCGCGAGGCGACTAGCCCGGAGGGGATGGGAAGGTGAGGCGCACAGCTTGCCCTTGCCGCACCGCAGGCGCGCGGAATCCGCCCGGAAGCGCGGAACGCCTTCTCGAAGAGAACGGGCAGTGGCAGCGAACCCGACGGGTCCGCGAGGCGACTAGCCTCAGCCCTTCCCCCCACCACAGCCGGAGCCACCCTCGGGCAGGCCGGAGGGCGACTCTTCGACCGGCGGCGGCGTAGGCGGCGTCCAACTCGGCAGCTCGGGCGAGGGAGGCGTGACGCTGGGCGCAGGCGGCAGCGTCGGCACGACGGGCTGCGGGGCCGGCTGCACGGGCGCGTAGCCCTGGGCAGGCGCCTGCTGGACGACGGTCGGACGCTGCACGACGTAGCCCGGAGGAGGCGGCGTGGTCCAGGCGTTCGCGGCGGCAGCGCCGGTGCCCGTGATGCTGGTAGGCCGCCCGTCGGCGGCGGCTCCGCCGGTGGTGGCGACCTCGTCGCCGATGCAGCCCACGAGGGCCAACGCTGCACAGAGCAGGCTCAGTGAGACGAGATGACGCATGGCTCTCTTCCTCCGTTGGGCGGCATTCTACGCCGTGATGCGCACGATCCGCGGGCGCGAATCCTCAGTTGGCGCGGCGCGGCTTCAGGTCGTTGAGACGCAGCTCGCCCTCTTCCGCCCGCAGGCTGAAGTTGAGCACGCCGATCACCTTGCGTCCCGACAGCACCGTCGCGGTGCCGCGGCGCACGGACAGCACCACCCGGTCCCACGTCGTCCCGGCGAGACCGGCCACGATCGCCTGCAGATCGCCGTCGCGCTTGGCGATCGCAGCGGAGACGCTGCGATGCGCGATCGCCGGGAAGTACGGCAGGACCGTGGCCGCGTCGGCCGTGGGCAAGCCGCGCATCCCGTAGGTCTTCACCGCCCCGTAGACGGCCTCGAACCAGATGCGGAAGGCGGCGCCGTCGCCGCCTGCGAAGGGATCGACGGCGAACGGCACGAGCGTGCCGGGCGCGCCGGCGGCCTGGGGGATCCACGTGCCGAAGATGAGACGCAGGCGGTCGCCGACCACCAGCACGGTCACGTCGAGGCGCGCGACGACCCGGCCCTGACGGAACAGCAGCGTGTCGAACTGCACGGTCGACGGCATGACGCTCGTCGCATCGGGGAACTGGCGCCGCGCGGGCGTGACGTATGTCGGCAGCACCTCCTTGCGGCGCAGCCCGATGGCGAAGCGCTGCTGGAGCGACTTCGTCCCGCGCAGGCCGGCCAGCAGGTCAGCCCCCAGCTTCTGCATCCACGCGCGGGCTTCGGCGTCCACGGTGCGCCAAACCGGGCCGGGGACGCCGCCGGCCTGGGCCGCGTAGTTGGGCCGCACGGCGGGCTTCGCCGCGGGCGCAGGGCCTCCGCCGTCGAGCGCCGGCAGCTTCTCGCTCACGAAGTCGACCCAGCCGGGTTCGGACGCACCCAACATGCCCCAAGGGCGGTCGCGCGGCGCGACGGCCGGCGGCTTCAGGGCCTGCGGCAGGCGGGAGGCGACGCCGCCCTGGATCTCGAGCACCGTGATCGGCTGGGCGGAGAGACGCGGCACGTGCATGCCGCTGCGGAGCTTCACGCCGGACACGCCGCCGCGGTAGAGCATGTCGAGGGTCGTGAGCGCGTACTGCAGGGGAGCGTTCGTCGCGATCCAGAGGCTCGCGATGACCTTCTGCACCCCGAACGTCGCACGCTTCTCGAGGGCACGGCGCACGGCGGCGTAGGCGTGGCCCGTGTCCGACGACGCCTTGCGCTGGCTGGCGCCGACCGTGTTCACGCGCAGGGTGAGCAGGCCGGCCTTCGGGCCCGGCTTGCCCGTCCTGCCCGGCGGCAGGAAGAGCGGGAAGCCCATCACCTGAGCGGTGGTCTGGCTGCGCACGCGCAGGCCGACGCGGTAGATGCCGGCGGCGGCCGCCGCCTCGCGCACGCGCTTGGCGTGGATCCACGCGTGCTGGGCGGAAGCAGCGATCCACACCCCGTGCGTGCTCGGGCGGGCTGCACCGGCCCGCCCCTTCAAGAGCTGGATGAGCCCTTGGAAGTCGACGGGCTGGGCCACGCCGCTCACGTGGAACCAACTCACCTCGGTGCGCTTGCCCACCGTGACGATCGTCACGTCCTGCGTCGCGATGGGCGCACAGGTCCCCACGACGGGCAGATCGCGGTCGGCGATGGCGGGAACACGGTCGTCGGCAAGGGCCGGTGCGGCTGCCAGGACCAGCAGGACCGGCAGAAGCAGGGCGAAGATGCGCAGCATGGAGCCTCCCAAGCCTTGTAGTGTCCGGCGGGAGCCGGACAGGGCCAGTTTCGGCGCTCCCGAGCGTCACGAGCGGGTGGATCGACTAGCATCGGCGGGTCACGGAGACGCCCCATGCATCGCCTTCTCCCGGCCCTCGCCGCCGTCCTGCTGCTGGCCCTGCCCGCCGCGGTCCTGGCCAGGGAGCGCCCGCTCGACGCCTCGACGCGGGACTTCGACCAGCTGCATCTGGACATCCACGTCACGCCCAACATCGCCGGCGGCACGGTCAAGGGGCGGGTGAAGCTGCGCTTCGCCTCGCTCGCCGACGGCCTCACCGTGCTGCGCCTGCACTGCCAGGACACCAAGGTGCGCGGGGTCCTCGGCGCGAGCGGGCGGGTGCTGGAGCACCGGCTGAAGGCGAACATCCTCTCCATCGACCTGCCGGGGCCGCTCGCCGAGGGCGCGCACTCCGAGGTCACGATCGACTACACGAGCACGCCGCGCCACGGCCTGCTCTTCCACCGGCCCACGGAGCAGCATCCGGAGACGCCGCTGTTCATGTACAGCCAGGGCCAGGGCACGAACAACCGGCGCTGGATTCCCTGCTACGACGAGCCGGACGACCGCTGCAGCTGGGAGCTGCGGGCGACCGTCCCCAACGCCTTGCAGACCGTCTCGAACGGGATGCTGCGCTCGAGCACCAAGGCGGGTGAGAACAAGCGCACCGACCAGTGGGTCTTCGAAGACCGCTCACCGACGTACCTCATCTCACTGATCGTCGGCCCGCTCGAGACCTACGTGAAGCAGCACAAGGGTGTCCAACTCGACTTCAGCGCGGTGGCGGGAAACAAGGAGAAGCTCGAGTGCTCGCTGCGCGAGACGGGCAACATGCTCGACTTCTTCGGCGAGTACCTGCAGGCGCCCTACCCATGGAAGCGCTATGCGCAGACCTACGTGTGGGACTTCCTGTACGGCGGGATGGAGAACGTCACGGCGACGACGCTCAACATGCGCGCGCTGCACACCGATGCGATCCGGCCGAACTACAGCGCCGACGGTCTCGTCGCCCACGAGCTCGCGCACATGTGGTTCGGGGATCTCCTCACCTGCCGCACGTGGAAGCACATCTGGCTCAACGAAGGCTTCGCCACGTACTTCACGGATCTCTTCTTCGAGCACCGCTACGGCCGCGAGGAGTTCCTGCTCCGGCGGCGCAAGCAGAACAACGGCTACATGCGGGGCACACCGAAGGCGAGCGAGCTGAGCCTCGAGCGGGATCCCCGCGGCGACATCCCCCTGGAGCTGTTCGGCGGCAAGCAGTACAGCCGCGGCGCGGCGATCCTCAACAACCTCCGGCGGCACCTGGGCGACGACGTCTTCCGAGACGCGATCCGGGCCTACGTGAAGCGCCACCGGGACAGCCCGGTCACATCCGAGGACCTGCTCACCATCTGCGAAGAGGTCGCCGGCGAGGACCTGCAGTGGTTCTGGGACCAATGGGTCTACGGCCTGGGCTACCCCAAGCTCGACGTGCGTGTCGACAGCAAGGCAAACCAGCTCATCGTGCGTCAGACGCAGAAGCAGGCGGGCGGCCAGGGCCTGTTCCGCATCCGGATCCCGATCCGCTTCGGCAAGGCCGGGGAGGAACGCATCGTCACGATCTACAAGGACCGCCACACCTTCCCGCTGATGGAAAAGGAACGCCTGGCTGCCCACATGGGTCACCTGCGCTTCGGCGTCGGCGGCGACCTGCTCGTGAAGGTGGCGCAGCATCAGAGCTTCTCGAAGTGGGGCGAGCAGCTGCTCACGGATCCCGACGTGACGGGGCGCGTGGATGCGGCGGAGGCGCTGGAGGAGTTCGGGACCGTGTCGGTGCCCGCGCTGCGCCAGGCCCTGGAGCGGGACGTCTCCTACGCCGTGCGCAAGGCGGCCGCCGAGGTGCTGGGGCGGATCGACGGTCCGGCTGCGACGCAGGCCCTGACAGGCGGCGTGCAGGACGGAGACTCGCGAGCGCGGGAAGCCGTCATGGACGCGCTGGGCGCAAAGAACCGCAAGGCGGTTGGCGCGGCGGTCCTGTTGGCGGTGGCGAACGAGAAGCATCCGCGTGTGCGCGCCGCCGCCGCGCGTGCCGTGGGCAAGCTGAAGGCCGAGGGCGCGTACGAGGCTCTTGTTGCACTGCTTCAGATCGGATCGGACCAGGAGTCCGTACGCACAGGTGCCATCGACGGGCTGAAGAGCCTGGGCGATGCCCGCGCAGTCGAGCACGTGCTGCCGTTCCTCGACTACCCGTGGGGCAAGGGCGCGAACCACGTGCTGCGCCAGGCGGCGCTGGGCTGCGTGACCCACCTGCTGCCGGACGACAAGGACGTGCACGCGGTGGTCATCGACCTGCTCAAGGACCCGTTCCATCGCATGCGCTCCTGGGCGGCGGAGGCCTGCGGCAAGTACAAGATCGCCGCCGCGATCCCGCGCCTGCGGCACCTACGCAGCAACGACCGGCGCGGCGGCGTGAAGGCCAAGGCGCAGCAGGCCCTGAACCGCCTGGGCTGGAAGGAACCGCCTGAGAAGCCGGAGCCTCAAGCGGCCAAGAAGAAGAAGAAGGCGCGTGCGCCTTCTTCTGGTGGTTGATGCACACCCACCGCCATCAGGAGCCCGGTTCGATCCTGGCACATTGACCTGACCCTGTTCGACCGTTCGGGTTGCATGCCGCAATGTGACGGGATCGCGAACCGGGCTCCGTATCCCGCGTGCAGCTTTGGTGGGTCGAGCGCCGGCCTACGGGTACCAGGCACGGGCCTGGCCGGTAGCCAGCACGCAAGCGTTCACGTTCACGGGTGGACGTATGCGTTCATCGTACGCGGGGCCGGGAACGGGTCACGCCGATGACGGGAACGCCGGGAACGCAAACGGGCACGTTCACGTTCACGGGCTCAGGCTGCTGACTAGTCAGCAGCCTTGGAGGGCTCCGTGATGTCCCAGCCCTTGCCCTGCTCCTCTTCCTTGATCTCGTCGAGGAGCTTCGCCGTGTCGAGGGGATCGGAGCCCTCGGTGATGTTCTCGCCACCTTCCCAGGTGTCGGCGTTCTGCTGCTCCCACTCGGCGTACTCCGGCGGCAGCTCGTAGTCGGGCCAGATCGCGTTGATCGGGCACGCGGGGATGCAGGCCTCGCAGTCGATGCACGTGTCGGGATCGATCACGAGCATCGCCGGGTCCTTGATCTCCCAGAAGCAGCTCACGGGGCACTCGACGACGCAGTAGGTATAGCGACAGTCGACGCAGCGACCGGTGACGACGTGGGTCATGGCTCTCTCCTGAAACTCGAAGCCTGGGGAGGCCGAGCATACCCAATCAGGGGCCTCCACCTAGCCGTTTCAGGCGGCTCAGGCCGCCTCCACGGCTCGCACGGGGCGGGCAACGATTCCACGTGCCTGGCGGCACGTCTCACGATGCCCCTACAGCTTCCTCCGCGGATGCGGCCGCGACGACGCACGGGAGCTTGTAGGGGCAATGGGAGGCCGGCGCGCAGCGCAGGCCGAGTCCTTGCCCGGCCCGTCCGGCCACGAGGGGCACGCGCACGCAAGCACCGATCACCCAATGCGAGCGCGTCGAGACCGATGCGAGCCGGAGTCACGACGAGGATTCACGCCGGAGGCGGGCTTCCTGCCCGTCGAGGACGGGAATCCGACTCGGGGCCCGGCGCAGCGAGAGGAGCGGCGGGCGTCGCTCGTCAGTTCGTACTGGGGCAGCCGCAGTCGAGGGCCTTCTTGGGCGGACACGCGGGACGGCAGTCGTTCTCGAGCTCGTACGTCTTCAGCTCGCGGCGATCGGGCAGGTCGTTGCAGGCCTTGGTGGCGCGCCACTCCCAGCGGCCGGGCGTGAACTCCTCCTTGACCCACTCGGTCTTGTAGGTCGGAGGGATGTACTTGCGACGGGCGCGGGTCACGGGCTTCGTCGTGACTACGGTCTTGTACTCCGCCGGGTGCTCGTAGCAGAACTGGATGCCCTCTTCCTGCCGGGTCTTCTCGCACCACTTGTACTCAGGTGCGCGGTACTTGCGCTGCCAGCAGCAGTCGCCGTCCTTCTCCCAGCGGTAGCCGCCGGGCTTGACCATGACGAGGGTCTTCTCGCACTGCGTGTCGCAACCGGTCACGGTGCGGCGCACGGGCGGCTTGACCATCACCTCTTCGGCCGTGGTCCTCATGACCGTGATGTCCTCACAGGCCACACCCCCACTGCGGGTCTGGACCAAGCGGGGCACCTTGCGATAGGTCGGGGGCACCCAGACCTTGCAGTACTTCGCGCCCGGCGCGGGGTTCGGAGGCAGGTCGGCGGTCAAGGCACGCTCGACGCCGGGGCCGCAGGGCCCGCCATCGCAAGTGCTACTGCAGCCCGTCAGGGCGATCGCGGCGACGGTCATCAGTGCCAGGGCGATCGTACGCATCCTCGTCCTCCTTCGACCCTACGGGTCCTCGACCGCCCTACGCGGAACCTCCGCGGCCATGGGCGCTCACTGCCCCCTCCCAGGGGAGACCGATTTCTACCACCCCGAGCATTCCGGCGGAAGACCGGCCGGGCCTCGGGTTGAAGGTTGATGGGCATCTGACCCGGTTCGTACGGTCACGGCAGCGTCATACCGGACGGAGGACGCGCCTCGCGCGGGTCCTCACGGTAGGATCCGGCCCGATTCGGCCGGGCACCCTCCGCCCGCATCGAGGTCGAGCATGGCGAGCCAGGAACCGCAGTCCCCCCCGCCCGGGTCCCCCATCGACCCGCTGGACGAGAGCGGCTGCTACACACTGCACAACGAACTGTCGCTCAAGCAGGTCTTCACCAACCGCGAGGTGGACCTGATCGAGCGCCTGCAGGCCTTCGCCCGCTCGGACAACACCGCCATCACGCGGGACGTGTTCAACGCCCTGGCGCAGGGCTTCCGCGGCCTGGGTTCGATCGCGACGGCGCTGGAGGCCTACCCCTCGCTGCACGACCGGGCGCGGCTCGGCGGCATCGTCCGCTCGGCAGAGACGCTGATGCGCAACCTGCTGCAAGCCGGCGAGCACGGCCTCGAGTGGGTGCTGCCCACGAAGGGCCTGCTCTCGCGCACCTTCGGCATCGCCAAGGTGAACTTCTGGACCTCCTTGCGCTACGCGCTGAAGCCCAGCGAGGAACCCGCCGCGCTGGAGTTACGCGCCGCCGTCCGCGAGGCGATCGAGGAGGCGGTCTACACGCGACTGGCGGAGGAACTGTACGCGTCCTTCGTGACGTCAAGCGTGATGGACATCGAGGTCAAGCGGCGCGCCATCGTGCAGATCATGGAGTTGTGGGAAGGCCGCGTCGGCTTCGCGACGTACCGCTTCTGCCCGCTCCTGCGCTCGGCGTGGGTCGCCCGCTGCCGCGCGCCGCGCGTCTTCGGCACGATGATGGGCGCGAGCGAGATCGCCAGCCTGCTGTTCCAGGACTGCGACGCGCGCTTCGTGGAGTGGTTCACCGGCGTCGACCACGAGTCCTCGCAGGTGCAGGCGTTCGAGGAGTTCGTCTTCGACCTCGCCTTCGAGGATCTGGAGAGCGTGCGACAGCGCATGGCGGAGTACGGCCGGGACGCCGTCGGCCCGGACGAGGTCGCGCGCTTCCTCGGCTTCCCCAAGGGCACGCTGCGACCGCTCCTGGAGGATCCCAAGGCCCTGTACAGCTCGTTCCGCCGCAGACGCGTGAAGGCGCAGTACCGCACGTCCCTGCGCATGCCGGGCCCCAAGCGCACGGCGGAGTCGTATGTCCTCGAAGGGCTGCTGATTTCCGGCGACGAGGACGATCGCCCCCCGGAGGAGCGCGGCCGATGAGCATCCAACTGGACACGCTGGAGCAACGCATCATCGGGGTGCTGATCGAGAAGGAGCTGACCGTCCCGGACGGTTACCCGCTGACGCTCAACGCGCTCGTCGCAGGCTGCAACCAGAAGAGCAACCGCGACCCGGTGATGACGGTCGAGGACTTCGACGTCGAGGGCGCCCTGCGCTCGCTGATGGACAAGGACTGGGTGACGCGGCGCGAGTCGCACGGCTCCCGCGTGATGCGCTACGCCCACGAGGTTCGCAGCCAGCTGGGGCTGGAACAGGCCGACCTGGCGCTCCTCAGCGAGCTGCTGTGCCGCGGTCCGCAGGCGCCTGGTGCGCTCAAGACCCGCTGTGCGCGCATGCATGCGTTCACGAGCCCGGACGAAGTCGAAGCGCGGCTTGCGGACCTCTCCGTGCGTCCGGTGCCGTACGTGGTGGAGCTGGAGCGGCAGCCCCGCGAGCGGCAGGCACGCTGGGAGCACTGTCTCGGGAAGCCTGCGACGCAGGCTTCCCAAGACCCCGCTCCCGTTCCCGTTCCCGTCTCCGTGCCCGACGTCCCCACTCCCGTGCCCGTCTCCCCTTCTTCTGCTCCCTCGCCTGCTGCCACCCCCACCGCCGAGGACCTCAACCTCGAGGCGCGTGTCGAGGAGTTGGAGCAGCAGGTGCTCGAGCTGTCCGATCGCCTGGATCGCCTGGAGGGGCGGTAGAGGGCGGGCCTCGGTGCGCCTACGGCGCACGTCGGGCCGCCCCTACGCGTACGTCCGCACGGGCGCGCCCGCCAAATGAACGTGCGCGTAGGGGCGGGCTGCATGCCCGCCCGAGCGCAACCTGCCACATCGCGACTTACCACGTAGGGGCGGCCTGGGTGGCCGCCCCCGGCGACGGTGAGCCGCACGCGGCGAGTCCGGCGTGGCGTTCTCGGGCGGCGCAGCTTGGGGCGCCGGATGTGGGCGCGGGGCAGTTCCGAAGGGCGGGCATGCAGCCCGCCCCTACCGTGTAAGTCCGGACTCGGAGTGGTGAGCCCTCGGGCGGCCACAGGGGCCGCCCCTACAGGACCTCGCGTAGGCGCTCGGCAAGTTCGCTCAGGGCCATGGCAGTCGCACCCCACACGAAGAGGCCGGCCAAGTCGAGGTAGGGCACGTCCACCTCGCGGTCGTGGATCCACAGCGCCTTGCGCCGGCGGCGCTCCGGCGCGAGGAGATCGTCCACCAGGACGGCCGCCACCTGCTCGACCTCACCCGGATTGGCGCGCAGCGGACCGGGATCCGGCCCATGCGCGACATGCACGTGCAGCCGCGTGTGCGTGACGGGGATGTAGACGGGCGCCAGGACCCCCAACGCCTCGCGCGCCGCGACCCGCAGGCCGATCTCCTCCTCCGCCTCGCGCCAGGCCGTCTCCCA
>JAHEIK010000405.1 GCA_024639415.1 Planctomycetota bacterium | reverse complement strand
CGATGCGCTCGGGGCTGGGCAGCAGCGTCGTCTTCAGCCCGTAGGCGGGCGAGCCACTGCAGCCGGCGAGCAGCACGGCGACCAGCAGACATAGGATCGGCAGGTGGAGGCTCGAGCGTCTCGGCATGGCGCGGCGTCGGACTCCTCCCTGAGGCGTGCAGCGTAGCCCCCTCCCCCCCGCTTGCGCAACCGCCTTGCGTTCGCGGTGTGCTCCTCCCGAAGGCGCACGTCCGGCGGTACAGTTGCGCGCACGACGAGGCCCGACGGGGGAGGCAGGTTCAGCCGATGCGCACGAAGCGATGCACTGCCCTCGGACTCGTACTGCTGCTGGCGCTTGCGGCCTGCCAGGGCACGGGACGCACGGCACGCCGCAATACGGATGCGGCCTGGCACACGCCCACCGAGGTGCAGAGCATGCAACTTGCCGACGCCTTCGCGCGGGCGGAGGCACTCACCCGGCGTTACGGCGCGCGCAACGTCCTACTGGTGTTCGACCTCGACAACACCCTGCTCGCGATGTCGACGGACGTGGGGAGCGACCAGTGGTTCGACTGGCAACGCGATCTACCCAAGGACGACGAGCGCCGCGTCGCGGAGGACTTCCCGGGCTTGTTGCGCGCGCAGGGCGTCCTCTTCCGCCTCGGCACCATGCGCCTCACGGAGCCTGAGACGGCAGGGCGCCTGCGCGCCCTGCAGCAGAGGGGCTGCCGCACGATGGTGCTGACCGCGCGTGGACCCGAGACGTGGCCCAGCACGCGCCGCGAATTGGACCGCCACGGCCTCAGGTTCCGCGACTTCGCGCCCGGGCCGGCCGGCGGCTGGACGGAGAGCTACCAGCCCTGGGACGGCGCTCGCGACGTGCTCTACCGCGACGGTGTGATGTTGGTTGCCGGCCAGGACAAGGGTCGTGCGCTGAAGACCCTGCTCACGCGCGTGGGGGCGCGTCCCCTGGCCGTCGTGTTCGCCGACGACAAGCAGAAGAACGTCGACCAGTTCGCGGACGACTTCACCGGCCGCGCTCCCGAGACGTGGATGTACCGCTACGGCGGTGAGGACGCAGCCGTGAAACGCTTCCACGCCAATCCCGCTCCGGCGGCTGAACAGTGGAAGTTGCTGGAGCCTTGCGTGAAGCAGCTCCAAGCGGTATTCGGAGAGACCTACTCGGTGTCGAAGTGACGCGTAGCGGCTAGCCCGGCAGGGCTCGGCCGCCCTTCCTTCGCCCGGTGATGCGGCGGGGGATGGGCGATGCTGGACAACCTGATCGATCTCTTCGGCGCGCTCGCCGTCGGTGTGGCCGCGGTTGCGTCCGTCGCCGCCATCGTCTGGGTCTTCCGCGTCAAGCCCAAGCCGCAACCCGCTGGGAAGCACCCCGAGGAGCAGCGGGACACGTACCTCAAATGGCTGCTGGGGTGCGTGAGCGATCACGTCCAGTCGCAGCAGGCGCTCGTGATCGTGGGTACAGCACTGTTCCTGGTCCTCTATGGCATCAGCATCCTGGTCCAAGACCTCACCGACCACCTCGTCGACAGCGAGTACCGGGACTCGATCGCTCCGCTGGGGTGGACGCGCGTCTTCCTGCAGTCCGAGAAGGAACACCGCACGGACGCCCTGCTAGAGAGGTCGGGCAAGGAGTGGGCGCTACGTGGACTCGGCCGCGAGATCTTCGGCAACGAACGCCTGCTCGATCGCGTCCGTCGCCAGCGCGGCATCACCAAGGCCCAGGACCCCGCGCTGGAGGGCTTCCTCGCGCTTGCGCAGAGCCGCAAGCGCTTCACGGTGAATGATGCGCACGCGAAGGCGGCCAAGGGGCTTGTGGCGACGATCTACTACCGCGCGAAGAACTTCCTGTCCGGCCACCCGATCTACCACTTGGAGATGAAGGCGCTGCAGCGCCGTATCGACATCACGCGCAGCCTGTTCCTCGTTGCGGTCAGCGGCCTGATGGCCTTGGCTGTCGGCTTCTTCATCGGAGGCGTCAGGGCGCACGTGCTTCCGCTCATCCGACGCTCCGCGACGAAGGCGGAGTTCACCGCGGAGGACGGCCGGAAGCAGGAACTCCTGCGCCTGCTCCGACGCGCCGCGAAGCCGGCCTGCGTCCTGACGCTGCTGGCCGTGGTCGGCGTGTTCGCCTACCACCGTGCCGAGAACAACTTCAACGAGCGCACGTTTGGCTACTACAGCAGCCACGTGCACAGCGAGGCGGACAAGCAGCCCTAGGTCAGGGCTGTGGCAGCCAGATCAGGCCGCCGGCCTGCGGCTCGCCGTGGCGGCTCGTCGAGCCGGCCGCATGGAAGGCCGCTGCGAGCGCGGCGGCGGCGGCGTCGACGGCGTCGTGATCCGGCACGTGCTCGTCTTCGAGGTCCGGCACGTAGGCGCGCAGCAACGCGAGGCGCTGCGCCCGCCCCAGAGCCGTGCCCTTCTTGCGCAACGCGTCCGTGCGCCCCAGGGCGCGCCAAAGCACCGTGAACACGCCGTGCGGATGCGTCTCGATGACGGGTACGCCGGGCAGGTCGGCAGCGTCGCGGAAGAGGCACAGCGAGCGGGCGATCCAGCGCGAGGCGCCGTCGAAGTGCTCGAGCGTCGCGCGGGTCGTCCAGAAGAGGCCGATCCCCATGCGGGCCAGCTCGCGCTCGGCAGCCCGTCGGCCGCCGCGGCTCAGGTCACCCCACCCCGTGCGGTCGGGACGGAGCGGCAGTCCGTTCGTGTCACACGGTCCGTCGATGCAGTGCACCGCGGCGCCGCGCGCACGCACGGCCGCGGCGTAGGCCTCGTTCGTGTCGTGCCAGGTCAGCGGATCCTGCGCAGGACGGGCGCGTCCATCCGGACCAAGGACCAGGGCGATGGAGGGCATGGGCTTGGGCCCCGCGCGCATGCGGGTCTCCCAGGTGCCGGCCGTGGGATCCAGGCCCAGCACGAGGGTCGGTGCGGCGAGGGGCCGTCGCACGGGGACCGGTCGCGGCGCGAAGGACGGCGGGGCCTCGCGCGGCGCGGGAGACGGTGCGTGCCTGGCGGGACGGGTGGCGGCACGGCGGCGGCCAGGCGCGAGGCGCTTCACGAAGGCCTGACCACGCGCGAAGGTGCGCTGCTCGTCCTCGCTCAGCTCGCGCTCGTCGCGCGCGGGCTCGAGGTCGATGCGTGCGATGGGAACGAAGGTGCGACCGGGCCGCTCACCGTAGATCCCGACCACGAGGTCCGGCGTCCGCCGCTGGGCGTGCGGGGCGGCATGGACGTGCGCGACACCGTGGGCCCGCAGGCGGTGACCGTGGGGCCGGGTGCAGAGCAGGATGCGCTCGCCCTCAGCCGCCGCACACATGGGCGGCCGGACGCGATCGGCCAGGATCAGGTGCGCGACCTCCCCTCCCTCCTCCAGGAGTTGGTGGAGGGCGCCGATCTCCTCGACGGGATCCGGGAAGCGGTCGTTGGTGGTCAGCAGGTAGAGCCACTCGATCGGCATGGGCAGCGCGCCTCCCTGGACCCAGCCTAGGCGAGCCATGCCCCTCGGCGGCGTCAGCCCCGAGGACCCGCACGCGAAGCATGTCTGCGTCGAGGCAGGCGCCTCCAGCTCGGACGCGCCTAGTTCAGGCGGGCCGGCCCCGCGCCCTCGGGCGCCCAGGCGATCTCGCACGGGTGGAAGGTGCGCCCCTCGTCCCACGTGAGGTCGAACGTGAAGAGGATGTCGCCGCTCTCATGGCGTGCGTCGAGTCCCATGACGAGGAAGCGCTCGTCCGCCCAGCGCGCGCGGCGCACCTTCGTCAGCGTGTCGATCAGGTCGGCGAGGTCGGATGACGGGCCGGCGGAGAGCGGCGCGTCGTAGCCGGTGCTGTGGGCGTTCCACAACAGCTCGGCGACGCTGAGGTTGACGCCCTTCTCCCACAGGAGGAACTCGGGCTGGAGCGACACGATGGCGTACTCGACGACGGCATGGGCCGCGGGCCCGACATGGTCGGGGAGCTCGGCACTGTCGGGAAGTGCAGCGCTGTCGAGAGGTGCGGCGTTGTCGGGAGGTGCGGCGCTGTCGAGGAGTTCGGCGTGCTCGGGGGTGCTGC
>JAHEIK010000404.1 GCA_024639415.1 Planctomycetota bacterium | reverse complement strand
GGTGATGGCCGGCACGCACGAGATTGAGTGCGTCTACTGCCACACCGAGGCGATGACGAGCCCGCACGCCGGTATTCCGACCGTTGCGTCCTGCATGAAGTGCCACAAGGAGATCCAGACGAAGGACTCCGAGGGGCTCCTCAAGAAGGGCATCGAGCAACTCAACGAGTACTGGGCGAAGAAGGAGCCGATCCCGTGGGTGAAGGTCCACGACCTGGCTGACTTCGTGTACTTCGACCACAGCCGGCATCTCAATACGAAGAAACTGGTCGACGGCGCAGCGATCGAGTGTGCGACCTGCCACGGTGAGATCGAGAAGATGGACGTCGTGGAGCGCACGTACAGCCTGAAGATGGGCTGGTGCCTCGACTGCCACATGAAGGACCCGGACCCGGTGCACGCCAAGCCCGGGGACACCACGCTGGCACCCATCCACTGCAGCACGTGCCACCGCTAGGCAGACGGGGAGAGGGAGACGATGACTTCGAAGGACGCCCACCTTCGTGACCGCTCGGAGGTCACGACGCGCGACGACAACCCGCTGCCGCCCGAGGACAACGCACTCACGCGCCGCACGGCGCTGAAGCTCGCCGGCGCCACGGCGCTGATGGGCGCGCTTGCCGGCTGCACACGCAAGCCCAAGCGCCACATCTACAGCGCGGTCGAGCGCCCCGAGTACCAGCAGCCCGGCATGCCGCTCTACTACCACTCGACGTGGACCGATGGCAGCTACCCGTACGGCATCACGGTCAAGTGCATCGACGGTCGCCCGATCAAGATCGAGGGCCACGCGGACAACCCGCTCAACCTCGGCAAGTCGAGCGGGCCCATGCAGGCCTCGCTCGTGTCCCTCTACGACCCGGACCGCCTCAAGTCGCCCATGCGCGGCGAGGAGGAGCTGTCCTGGGACGCGGCCGACCAGGCCGTCGTCGGGGCGCTGAAGGCGGCGCAGTCCGCCGTCCTCGTCACCCGCGGGCTGCTCGGCCCGTCCGAGCGCGACCTGATCAAGAAGTTCCTCGCCGCCAAGCCGGGGATGAAGCACTTCGTGCACGAGCCGGCCGCCGACCGCGAGCGCCGCGCCGCTTGGAAGGCCATCTACGGGGCCGACGGCGAGCTGGTGCCCGAGTTCGACGAGGCCGAGGTGATCCTCAGCATCGACTGCGACTTCCTCGGCACCGATGGCGACGTCATCTCGAACACGCGCCGTTTCGCCGCCACGCGCCGTCCCGAGGCCGGCCGGCTCTCGCGGCTCTACGTCGCCGAGGGCGCCATGACGGTGACGGGCTCCAGCGCCGATCACCGCCTGCCCCTGCGGCCGTCCCAGGCGCTCGCCTTCACCGAGGGGCTGCGCAAGGCGCTGGCTGGCGACTCGTCGGGCCTCAAGGCCGGTGGCTGGGACGAGCACGTGACGCTCGCCTTGCTCGCGGACCTGAAGGACGGCGCCGTCGTCGTCGCCGGCGCCCACCTGCCCGCCGCCGTGCACGCCTCGGTCGCGCGCTTGAACGAAGCGTTGCGGGGCGCGCAGTCCAGGCTCGGTTGGAATGCCGCACCGGCGACGCTGCCGGCCGACGCCCCCGCGGACATCGCGGCGGCCATCAATGCCGGTCCGGATGCCGTGGTCTTCCTCGGCGTCAATCCCGCCTACGACCTGCCGGGTGCCGACTTGGCGAAGGCGAAACTCACGGTCGGCCACGGCCTGACCGCCAACGAGACGCTCGGCGCCTGCACGATCGCGTTGCCGAGCACCCACAACCTCGAGTCGTGGAACGACGCCGCGCCCTTGGCCGGCATGACCACGTACTGCCAGCCGATGATCGCGCCGCTGTTCGGTGGGCGGCAGGAGGCCGACTCGCTGTTGGTCTGGACGAAGGCGCTCGCGCCCGCGAGCACGGACGCGAAGGACTTCCACGACTTCGTCATGCAGCGCTCCGGCCTGGCGTCGCAGGCTTGGCAGGCCGCGCTGCGCCAGGGCTACACGGGCAGCGGCAAGGCCGGACGGATCCCCAACGTGAACGGGGCCGCGGCCGACGCGCTGGTCAGCGCCGGCGACACGGCCGCCACCTCGGGCATGGATGTCGTGCTCGTGCAGGACCCGTTCCTCGGCGACGGCCGCTGGGCCGGCAACCCCTGGCTCATCGAGACGCCCGAGCCCACGACGCAGCTCGTCTGGGACAACGCCGCGATGATGGGCCCCGCCGCCGCGGAGAAGCTCGGCGTCGCCCACGAGGACTGGGTCACCATCACGGTGGGGGCGACGAAGCTCGATCTGCCCGTGATCGTGAAGACGGGTTGGCAGAAGGACACGGTCCTCGTGCACCTCGGCTGGGGTCGCACGGCCGGCGCAGGTGTCGGCAATGGCGTGGGCATCAACGCCTACGCCCTTGCCGCCGGAGGGCTGCTCCAGAGCGCCACGGTCAAGTCGGCGGGCAAGCAGAAGCACCACCTGGTCCGCACGCAGCGCGCGCACGACCAGATGGATCGCGAGCTGGCCCGCAGCGGCACGTCGAAGGAGTTCAAGGAACACCCCAAGTTCGCGCTGGACCGCCGTCACAACAACCACGGCAAGCCGTGGCACCAGATCGACGAGGAATGGGACTACTCGCAGGGCCACAAGTGGGCGCTGGCGATCGACCTCAACCAGTGCACCGGCTGCAACGCCTGCATGGTCGCCTGCCAGTCCGAGAACAACATCCCGGTGGTGGGCAAGGACGAGGTCTCGATGGGCCGCGACATGGCCTGGATCCGGCTCGACCGCTACGAGGCGGGCGATCCGGAGAACCCCGAGATCTCGCAGATGCCGATGCTGTGCCAGCACTGCGACAACGCGCCGTGCGAGACGGTCTGTCCCGTGAACGCCACGGCGCACAGCCCCGAGGGCTTGAACGATCAGATCTACAACCGCTGCGTCGGCACGCGGTACTGCGCCAACAACTGCCCCTACAAGGTGCGTCGCTTCAACTACTTCAACTACACGAAGCAGGCGATCGACACACCGGTCGAGGAGTTGGGCCAGAACCCGCACGTCACGGTGCGCATGCGCGGCGTGATGGAGAAGTGCACCTTCTGCGTCCAGCGCATCAACACGGCCAAGTACAAGCGCTCCAACAAGGGCGAGACCGTGCAGGACGGCGACGTGGTCACGGCCTGCCAGCAGGCCTGCCCCGCGGACGCGATCGTCTTCGGCGACGTCAACGCCAAGGGCGGCGCGATCGACAAGGCCCGCAGCGCTGACCTCGCCTACCACGTTCTGGAGGAGTTGAACGTGCGTCCGAACGTCACCTATCAGGCCCGGGTGCGCAATCCGCATCCGAGCTTGGACAAGGGTGCCCCGAAGGGAGGTCACTAGTGAGTGACGATCGCTCCCTGCTCGAGCCGGCACCTCTCGTCCAAGGCGAGATGACCTTCAAGAAGCTCGACAGCGACATCAGTACGCCGTTCGAGTCGTTTCCCACGAAGCGCTGGTGGATCGCCTTCTTGCTGGTCCAGCCGCTGGCGATCGCGTTCCTCGTGTGCTTCGTGTACACGATCGCGACCGGCATCGGCAGTTGGGGCAACAACAGCCCCGTCGGCTGGGGCTGGGCCATCACGAACTTCGTGTTCTGGATCGGCATCGGCCACGCCGGCACGCTCATCAGCGCCATCCTCTACCTGCTGCGCCAGAAGTGGCGCACGGGCATCGCGCGCTTCGCCGAGGCGATGACCCTCTTTGCTGTCATCTGCGCGCTGCAGTTCCCGCTGATCCACACGGGGCGTCCGTGGCTGGCCGCGTACTGGCTCCTGCCGCTGCCCAACGCCAACAACATCTGGGTGAACTTCCGCAGCCCGCTGCTGTGGGACGTGGTCGCCGTGTCCACCTACGGCCTCGTGTCCCTGCTGTTCTGGTACACGGGCCTCTTGCCCGACCTCGCCGTCGCCCGCGACCGCGCGAAGCACAAGGTGCGCAAGCTGGTCTACGGCATCCTGTCGCTCGGCTGGAGGGGCAGCAACCGTGCCTGGTCGCACTACGAGAAGGCCTACCTGCTCTTCGCCGGTCTCTCCACCCCGCTG
>JAHEIK010000403.1 GCA_024639415.1 Planctomycetota bacterium | reverse complement strand
CGTCCTGCGTGTCGAGGATCTCGAAGGCCCGCGCACGCGTAGCGAGATCCTCATGGCGCAGCGCGACGAGCAGCGCCTCACGGGCCGCGTCCTGCTCAGGGCCCGCGCGGCAGGGCGCTGCGGCCAACAGCAGCATCACGACGGCAGCGAGGCGGACCATCCCCGCACTCTAGAGGCATCCGCCATGGGCCGCGCGAACTCGGCGGAAGAAGAAGGCGAACCACAGAGGACACAGAGAGCACAGAGCGCTTCTGACGATCCTCCAGCGGTCATCCGTGCGCTGGATCCTCTGACGCCTCAGCGCTCACGGCTTACATCTGCGGGCACACTTCGAACATCAAGATGCAGGCCGGTGCCTCATCCAGAGGTGATGGGATGCGGCTCTCGTCTGACGGGCCGCGCTCTGTGTCCTCTGTGTCCTCTGTGGTTCCACTTCCGCTACGAGCCGCGCGCCTGCAGGTAGCGGGCGATCACCCGCACGCCGAAGCCCGTCGCGCCCGTCGAGAAGTAGCCGCTCTTCTTCGCCGTCCACGCCATGCCCGCGATGTCCAGGTGGGCCCACGGCACCTTGCCCGTGAACTTCTCGAGGAACGCGGCCGCCGTGATGGTGCCGGCGCCGCCCGTTCCCAGGTTGCTCACGTCCGCGTACGGACTGTCGAGCTGGGCGCGGTAGATGTCGTTGATCGGCATGCGCCAGAGCGCATCACCGGACTCCGTGGACGCCTCGAGCAACTCCTGGGCGAGGCCGTCGTTGTTCGACACGAGCGCGCCGTGGCCATCGCCCAGGGCGACCACGCACGCTCCGGTGAGCGTCGCGAGATCCACGACCGCCTTCGGGCGGGGCCGCATCTTCGACGTGGCGTAGGCCAGGGCGTCGGCCAGGATCAAGCGGCCTTCGGCGTCCGTGTTGCGCACCTCGATGGTCGTGCCGTTCATCGCCCGCAGGATGTCGCCGGGCTTGTACGAAGCCCCGCCGCACATGTTCTCCGACGCGGGCACGAGCCCGACGACGCGCACGCCCACCTTCAGGCCGGCGATCGCCTGCATGGCGCCGAGCACGGCGGCTCCGCCACACATGTCGAACTTCATGTCCTCCATCTTCGCGGAGGGCTTGATCGACACGCCGCCGGTGTCGAAGGTGAGGCCCTTGCCCACGATGGCGATCGTGTCGGGCTTCTTCTTGCCGCGCGTCTTCGGCTCGTAGGTGAGGATGATCAGCTTGGCCGGCTCGATGCTGCCCTGGGAGACGCCGAGCAGCGATCCCATGCCGAGCTTCCGCATGTCGTCTTCTTCGAGCACCTCGAGGTCGAGCCCGCACTCGCCCGCGATGCGTGCCGCCTCTTCGGCGAGGAAGGTCGGCGTCGCGGTGTTGCCCGGCTCGTTGCCCAACTGGCGTGCGAAGGTGACGGCCTCTCCGAGCACCTGGCCTTCGGCTGCGCCGCGACGGGCGCGGGCGAGACTCTTGGCGTCGACGAGCAGGGTCAGGCGCTCGATGCCGTCTTCTGCCGGCTTGCGCTTGTAGGTCTGGAAGCGGTAGAGGCCCTGCACCGCACCCTCAGCCAGCGCCTCGGCGAGGTGATCCGCACGGAACGCGCTGCCGCGGCCTTCGGGGGCAACGAACGTCACGGAGGCGGCGCCGAGCTCGCGCGCCGTGCGCGCCCCGGCGGAGGCGGCGTGGCGCAGCGACTGCCCCGTGATGTCGGCAGCCTTGCCGAGACCGACCAGGATCAGCGTGGGCACGCGCTCGTCCTTCGACTGCGTCAGCGTACGGACCTGCCCCGCGTCGCCGCCGAAACCCTTGGTGGCGACGAGCGTCTGGTAGCCCCCGCGGAAGTCCTTGCCGGCCGAGGCCACGCGCTTGCGCAGGCGCTCTCCCTGTGCGGCGAAGAGGACGACGGCTTCATCACGGTGGCGCCCAAGGGCGGTATCGACGACCTGGATATCCATGCTGCTCCTTCTGTGCGCAGGCCGTATCAGCCGGTCAGCTGCGCTTCTCGTACCCGAGACCCATCAGGATCTCGAGAACCTCGCTCCAGGTCGGGAACGAGCGTCCCGTTGAACTCTTGAAGCGATTGATCGCGTTGATGAACTCGAGAACCTCGGCGCTCATGTCGTACTGGTTCATGCTGCGCTTGCGGCGCGGCCCCGACCGACGGTCCTTGCCTGAGCGACGCTCCGTGTCGACGGGCTGCTCGTCCTGGCGGCGCTCCCCCTGCCTGCGGTCGCTCGAAGAGCGTCGATCGATGTCAGGGTTCTTGGGTGCGTCCTCGCTCATGGAGGGGCAAGCCTACCCGGCGGCGCCCCCCAGGGAAGGCATCTCCGAGACCCGCGGCGACGCGCCTAGCGGCCGTCGTCAAAGACGACCGAGGCGGCCTCCGTGGCCCCCTCCGCCACGTCCACGGTGCCCTCGTAGCGCATGCTGCCCGAGCGCGCGCGAACCGCGATGCGCCCAGGCTTCACCGCGACGTCGACCCCGGCGTTGCGCACCTGCTGCCAGGCGCCCTCCCCGATGCGGTACTCGAGTACGAGATCCTCGGTGATCCTGGCCGGTCGCCCCGCCGTGTTCAGGGGCTGACCGAAGCGCAGATAGCCCCACCCATCGATCTGCAGCGCACCGAGATTGGCCGTCCGGGCTTCGCTCACGTCGAAGGCCTGGGTCAAGAGCGGGATGCGGCCGGGAGCCGTGACGCGCAGCTTGTAGCGCCCCGGCGCAACGCCTTCGATCTCCACGTCGCCCCCGCGCGAGACGAAGGTTCCGAGCGCGCGCTCCTTGCCGTCGCGTAGCGCGACAAGCCGCACGCCCGCGGGATCCACCACGCCTCCCTCGCCATCGACGATGCGGGCCAGGATGACGCCGCCCGCCCCGAGGTCGAAGACGTGCTTCGTGGTCTCGAGCGGGGCGATCTCGAACGTAACGGGCTGGGAACTCGACTTGCCGAGCTTGACCCACACCTGGTACGTGCCGGGATGGATGCGCTGGACGAGGAAGTTGCCGTCGGGCTTCAGCGGCACCGTGCGACGGAACTGCCGCGGGCCCTTCGGCAGATCAGCGACCGCCTCGAACATCACCAGCAGGCGCCGGCCGAGCACGCCGCCAGGCAGGCCGTCGATCTTGCCTGCGATCGCGCCGAAGCGCTCTGCGATCACGACGAGGTTGTCCGTGGGCACCTTGTCCACGGAGACCGTCTTCTCCTTGAACGAGGGGTGCTGGAAGATCAGCTGGTGGCTTCCGACGACCAGGCCGTCGACGCGGAAGTTGCCTTCCCTGTCGGTGCGGGCCGTACGCCACTTGTCCCGATACCACCAGTGGTGGATGTACGCGCTGATGCACTGCACCTTGACGAAGACATCGGGCAGCCCCTTGCCTGCGTCGTCCATCACCTGACCGCTGATGTGATGGCCGCGCCGCATGCGGAACTCACGCCGCACGGTCTGTCCCGGCTCGACGACCGTGCGCTGGGGCGTCTGCTTGCCTCCGAGCGAGTCGAAGTCGAACCAGATGTACTGCGGGTGCGTGATGACGAACTCGAGCTGCACGGAGTTGCCCACGGGCCCGATCTCGAAGTGCCCGTTGGCGTCGGTCCACATGCGCAGGGTCTCGCTGCCGCTGTCGACGACGTCCCAGATCCGCGGTCCGAGGACCTTGCTCGTGAAGCGCCCCAAGGTCGCCAGCCACGCCTGCTCGTGCTGCTTGCGCTGGATGACCGGGTAGGGCTGGCCGTCAGGCGAGTCGGGCACCTTCGTGACCTTCTGCTGCAGGTAGATGTCTACACGGGCGCCCTGGACGGGAGCGCCCGTCTCGGCGTCCACGACGGTTCCGATCACCTTGCCCGCGCGCTGCAGGCGCAGCAGGATGTCGTTGCGCGGTCTATCGACGCCGGTGACGGCGAGGAAGTGCCCCTTGTGATAGGCGAGCACACGCGTGATGGTGCTCTGGCTGTCCGCGGCGATGCGGAAGGCGCCGTCGGCGTCGGAGATCCCCTCTCCGCCTTCCGTGTAGCGGCCGATGATCGGGATGTCGCTGATGTTCTCGGGGTCGGCGCCCGCACCGGC
>JAHEIK010000402.1 GCA_024639415.1 Planctomycetota bacterium | reverse complement strand
GCGCCCACGGCCGCCGCCGCCGCCGCGCGGACGGTTCGAGGCCGCGCGCGTCGCGCGCGTGCCCTGGGCGACGTCGGAGACAAACGGGTGGTCCTCGACGACGTCGAGCTTCATGCGGATGAGCTTCTCGATGTCCTTGAGGTAGGCACGCTCATCCACATCGCAGAACGAGATCGCCACGCCTTTGCGGCCCGCGCGCGCCGTACGACCGATGCGGTGCACGTAGCTCTCGGAGATGTTGGGCAGGTCGTAGTTGATCACGTGCGAGATGCCGGGCACGTCGATCCCGCGCGCGGCGATGTCCGTCGCCACGAGGACGCGGGTCGTGCCGTCGCGGAAACCCTTGAGCGCTCGCTCGCGCTGGCCCTGGGACTTGTTGCCGTGAATCGCGGCGGCATCTTCCATGTCGCGCACGAGGTGCCGCACGATGCGGTCTGCGCCGTGGCGCGTGCGCGAGAAGAGCAGCACCTGCTTGATCGAGCGATCGCGGAGCACGTGACTGAGCAGCTTGCGCTTGTCACTCTTCTCGACGAAGTAGACGCGCTGCTCGATGAGTTCCACGGTGGAGGCCGGCGGCGTGACCTCGACGCGCACGGGGTCGTTCAGGAACGACCCGGCGAGTCGCACGATGTCGTCGGGCATGGTCGCGGAGAACAGCAGCGACTGGCGCCTTGGCGGCAGGCACTCGAGCACCCGGCGCACGTCGTGGACGAAGCCCATGTCGAGCATGCGATCGGCTTCGTCGAGGACGAAGAACTCCACGCGACGCAGGTCGATCTCGTTCTGGCCGATGAGGTCGAGCAAGCGGCCCGGCGTGGCCACCAGCACGTCGACACCGGCGCGCATGGCCTTGACCTGCGGCACCTGGCTCACGCCACCGAAGACGACGGTGCTCTTGACGTCGCAGTACTTGCCGTAGTTCGCGAAGCTGGCTGCAATCTGCGCTGCGAGCTCACGTGTCGGCGTGAGGACGAGGGCGCGCGGCCGCTTGGGCGCGACGGCCTTCGGGTTGTTGTTCATCCGGTTGAGCAGCGGGAGTGCGAAGGCCGCCGTCTTGCCCGTACCGGTCTGGGCGATGCCGAACAGATCGCGGTCGTCCAGCAGGTGCGGTATGGCCTGCACCTGGATGGGCGTGGGCGTCTCGTAGCCCAGCTCGCGCAACGCGCGCTTGAGCGGACGGCACAACTCGAGCGAGGCAAAGGTAGTCGGTTGCGGCTCGTCGGGTGTGGTCATGGCTCTCGCAGGGCTGGATGGCTGGGCGGCGAAGGGTACCTGCGGCGCCCTGCGCTGCCCCTTCGGTACGCGGCGGGCAGCCGAGCGCGTACGCTGGTGAGTCGTAACCGCCGGGAGAGCGCGGCACGACAGGCAGGGAGCTCACACGTGAACAAGCTCGTCTACTGGGAGATCCCGTCGACCGATGTGCAGGCCGCCGCCGAGTTCTTCGCCGCGCTGTTCGGCTGGGAGATGACCCCCTCGACCGACGACTACATGATGTTCAAGGTCGAAGGCGGCATGGGCGGTGGCATCCAGCACGTGGATGAGGTACCGGGCCACGGCGTGATGACCTACGTCGAGGTGGACGACATCCCCGCCACGCTCGAGCGGGTCGAACAGCTTGGCGGCACCACGCTCAAGCCCAAGACCGACATCGGTCAGGACTACGGCTTCTGGGCGAGCTTCATCGCGCCCGGCGGTTGCCGCAGCGTCGCGCTCTACGAGACGCCGTAGTCACGCCCGCGCTCAGGCTCATAGGGGTTACGGGCAGGTGGCCCCGTAGTGACTCGGGGGGGGCCCCGCTCGCGCATGACGCTGCGCATGGGCGCGTGGCCTGGGTGGCCAAGGCCGAGAGCGGTCTGCGCCTGACCGTGGGCTGGAGCTGGATGCCGCCGCCCATGCCGACCTTCCAAGCCAAGCTCGACGGGGGACTCGACGTCGAGATCGAGATTCCGCAGCTACGGGTCGCCAGCGGGAAGCTCGACCTGCAGCCCGGCCGCCGACTGCTGTCGCTGAGCCGACTGCCGGGTGGGCGCACGGCCGCGGTGTGGGTGGACTACCAGAGCCCGGGCAGCAAGCGGTAGCGCACACGTGCGGCGTACTCCGGATAGCCCGCCAGCTCCTCGTGCAGGTGGCGATCCTCGAGCGCGGTGCGCACGACGAGCAACGCGATCGGCCACGCGCACGAGAGCACGCCCCACCACGATCCCAGGAAGAGGCTGCCGCCGATCAGCCACACGAACACCGCCACGTACATGGGGTGGCGCACGAGCGCGTAGGGCCCGCTGTCGATGACGCGCTGCTCGCGCTCGGTCTGCACGCGCACGACCGGTGCCAGGAACGTGTTCGCCTTCAGCGTCCACACGATGCCGGCCCAGCCCACGATGTGCAGCACGGCCCCCATCGCCTTCAGAGGCCAGCCCACGGACGACCACCCGAAGCGCACGGCGTCGAGCCCCGGCACCACGAACCACGCGATCCACGCGGGGACGAACGCGATCATGATGATCCGATCCCAGAGCGGCTGACCTGGTTGGAGCAGCGGCTTGGTGCGCTCGGCGAGCAGCGCCGGATCGTGACGCTGGAGCCACAGGCCGGTGCCGGCGGTCGCGCCGAGGAGGATCGCGAGGAAGACCCAGCCCTCGAGCCAGCGCAGCGTGCCGGCACTGCCGAACAGCAAGGCGCCGTAGAGCACGACGCCGAGGATGACGCGGAGGGTGCTCCTCGTCGACATGGAGCCATTCTAACGATGTCTGTCGCAGGTGTCGGCAACGGGCCCCTGCCGCGAGCGCTCCGCCTGCCCTAGGATGGCACGGGGCCGAGAGCGGCCGGAGAGGACGGGAGCATGCAGCGCAGGCACCAGGTGTGGACGGCAGGCCTCGCGCTCCTTGGCATGCTCCTGCTCTTCGGCGCCCCCGCGTCGGGCAAGGACGACGCACGCGCGGCACAGAATCGCGCCAAGCTCAAGGGGATGCGCAGGACGGTGCTCATGGAGGCGGGCACGCGCCACGCCAAGGTCGGCATCTGGTGCCGCGACGCTGGGCTCGTCGCGCAGGCAGCAGCGGAGTTCATCAAGGCCGTTGAAGTCAGCGAGGGCGAGAACGCCTGGGCCATCCGCATCCTCGACCTCATGCGGAGCCTGGACGACAGGTTCTGGAAGAAGAAGCTCAAGAAGCCCTCCGGCGGCATGATCCGCGGCTACGAGAAGCGCGCGAAGAAGGCCCGCGAGGCCTACCAGAAGGAGCGCCTCAAGCTCGCCAAGTGGGCCGACAAGAAGAAGCTCGAGGACGAAGCGCTCGCTGAATACAAGGGCGTCGTCCGCCTGAGCGACGACTACGTCAAGATCGACAAGGCCGGCCTTGTCGTGCTCGACGTCGGCAAGGTCCCGGCGAAGTACTCCGCGCGCCTGCTGGCCGACGCCGTCACCATCAACGGCAAGCCGCGCATCCGCGACGCCTTCCTCGAGAAGGTCCCGTCGATCAAGGAAGTGCACGAGGCGACCAACGACCTGATGGTGATGCGCTCGCAGATCAGCCTCGAGCAGGCCAAGGAGTTCCTGCTGATGTGCACGGCACTCCTCCCCTACCTGGAGGCGGACCTCGGCGGCAAGCCGACGCGCCGGCTGCGCATGTTCATCTTCGAGAAGCGTGCGGACTACGAGGCCTACTGCGACGCGGCCGGCCTCGGCTCGCACAAGAAGGCCGCCGGTCTCGCCGACAGCGGCACCTTCGTCACGCTCGTGAGTGCTGAGGGCGGCACCACCGACACGGTGCGCGGCATCGCGCTGCACGAGTTGACGCACCTGTTCCAGTACGGCGTGACGCCGACCATCATGCCGAGTTGGTACAACGAGGGCTTCGCCGAGACCTACGGCGGCGACGGCACCTGGACGTGGGACGGCAAGAAGCTGACGGCGGGCGGAAACATGACGGCCGCCTACGTCCAGTCGCTGCGCGACCCCAAGACCTACATCCCGCTCACGACGCTGCTGTCGGGTGACGCGCTGACCTTGATCAACAAGGGCGACGGCACCGCACGCGCCTTCTACAACCAGTCATGGGCCTTCTTCA
>JAHEIK010000401.1 GCA_024639415.1 Planctomycetota bacterium | reverse complement strand
GACGTCGTCGTCATTCGGGGCGGTGGGCTGCACGGTGCACGAATCGACTGCGCCGGCGACCACCGCGCGGCCATCGCGTTCGGCGTCCTGGGACTGCGGATTCCCGGCGTCGTCCTGGGCGGAGCGGAGTGCGTCAGCAAGTCGCAGCCCACCTTCCTCGATGATCTCGAGCGCGCTGCCCAGCGCGCGTGACGGTCCACCCCTCCTGAGCGGTCTCCGCTCGTGACAGGCGCGCGACAGCGGATGGCGGCCTTTTCGCGCTCGCCCGGGGCGCGCAGCGCCGAAAACTGAGCATTGGGCCTCCTCCAGGGTTGAAATGGGGGCTTGGCCCCCCGAGCGGCCTCCCGCTCCGCCCGGCCCCCTTCCTGCGAGGTTCCATGCGCCGCACCGCATCCTTCGTCCTGTCCATCACAGCCCTCCTGTTCGCGGGGCTGCTCGCCTCGTCTGCGGCCCACGCCGAGGAGGCCTGGGAGAAGGCCTTCCTGCAGGCTCGCGACCAGCAGACCGCGCAACTCGAACAAGCCGCGAGGAGCGGCAAGGGGGACATGGCCCGCAGCCTGGCGAACTTCGCTGCCGTCGTGGATCGCTACCGACAAGGCGCACGTACGCAGGGCTCGGCGCTGAGCCACTACCTCTACGGGCGCGCACTGTTCAAGCACTCGGAGGTGGAGGGGCATACGGACAAGCGCAAGAAGGACGAAGCCATCCGCTCGATGGAGGCGGCCAAGAGCCGCGGAGCCGGCTGGTTTGCGGACTACGCCCTGGCCTACATCTACTTCAGGACCGGGGAGGCGGAGCGGGGCGAGGGCTACCTGCAGGGGTTGCTGCGCACTCATGGCGACCGCAGGGACGTAGCCAAGCTGCAGGCGCAGCTACTGATGAGCCGGCGTAGCTGGCGGGAGCTCAAGAGCCTCGCCGAGAGCTGGCTGAAGAAGAACTCGCTGGACATGGAGTTTCGCCAGCTGCTCGGCATGGCCTACATGGGCCTGAAGGAGTGGCGGCGCGCAGAGACCACGTTCCGGAGCATGATCGCGCGCGGCGTGAAGGTGCCGGAGATCCGGCTGTGGATCGTCGAGTGCTTGGTGAAGCAGAAGAAGTTCGAGGACGCGAAGAAGGAGTCTCTGGCGCTCATCCGTGACTTCCCCAAGGAGGTGGACCTGCGGTTCGTCTACGCCGAGGTCCTGATGAAGAGCGCAGACGAGAAGACGGGCGAGGCCAAGGCCAAGGAGCTCAAGGCGGCGATCGCCGTCCTCGAGCAGGTCGTCGCGGCCTACCCGGATCACGCGGGCCACAAGGGTCGCCTGAGCGAGATCTATCTGCGCACCAAGCAGCCGGCCGAGGCCGAGCGGGTCCTGCTGAAGGCTCTGGCCCTCTGTCGCTCCGATGAGCGCCAGAAGGGGCTTACGGCGGTCGTGCTGCGCAACCTCGCGTTCGCCACCTTCGAGATGAAGCGCTACAAGGACGCCGTGCGCTATCTCGAGGAGCTGGATCGCGTCGGCAAGGGCCAGCTCGCCCCGCACATCCTCGACCTGATGCAGAACTGCTACGGCAAGCTGGGGCGCAAGAAAGAGCTGATCTCCGTCCTGGAGCGCATGCTCGAGCACATGGAGGGGCGCCCGGAAGAGCGCAAGCAGCTCGAAGAGGCCATCAAGGCTCTCAAGAGCGGCAAGGAGGTCACGCCGCAGGACGGCACGACCAACGAGGAGCTGTGGTCGCGCAACAAGCTCGCCGAGCTGGTCGAGCGCTGCGCCGACCGAGACGTCGGCGTGCGCCGCGACGCCCTGCTGGAGTACTACCAGCTGGATCTGCCGTTCGTCGACCCCGTCGTCTACCAGCGCCACGACTCGCGCATCGAGCGCGACCCGGAGTGCCGCCGCCTGGTCGTGCAGATCCTGGGCCGCTTCCGCGTCGGCGACGCGAACGCCGAGATCGTGCGGATCGCCTCGCGCTACGTGGGCGTCGCGCTCGAGGATCCGGATCGCAGCGTGCGGACGATCGCGGCGCAGGAGCTGGGGCACATCGGAGCGCCCGCCGGCCTGATCTACCTGATGCCCTACTTCGAGCGTATCGACCTCGACGGCAGCAAGCTCTCGACGTTCCAGCGCAGCGAACTCGAGAAGGAGTACAACGCCGCGCGCGCGACCTTGGTCGGGCTGACGGGCCGCGAAGACATCGAGCCGGGCGCGCCCAACTGGGTCACCCTCGAGGCCGCAGCGGCCCACCGCAAGAAGTGGCTGGCGTGGTACGACACGGCCGAGGCGGAAGGCCCGCGCATGCGTGCTCTCGCCGATCTCGACACCATCGATCGGGTGGGGCCCAGGTGGCCGCTGCGCTACGTGCTCAGTGATCTCATGAAGCAGCCGGCCAAGGCCGGAGCGACGACCACCCCGAATGTCGTGTGGCTGCGCACCTACAAGCTGATGCGCCGGCACGTCCTGCGCCTCAAGGCGAAGGACGCCGCAGCGTTCGCCAAGGACGCGTGGTGGCCGACCTTCCCGATCTACGAGGACAAGGACCTGACGGCGGCCAACATCCCGGCACAGCGGGATGCGCTCATCGCCTGGTGGGCGTCCCTCCGCAAGCAGGAACAGCCGAAGAAGTAGCGCGCCAGTCGCGCGGCTCCGAGTAGGTGCCGCGCTTGCCGCGTGCATGTGCGGGACGAGTCACCATGCCCATCGTTGCGATCGACGGACCCGCGGGCGCCGGCAAGAGCACCATCGCGCGCCGGCTGGCTCGGGCTCTCGACTGGGCCTACCTCGACAGCGGGGCGCTGTATCGGGCTGTGACCCTGGCCGCCATGGAGCGCGAGGTCGCGCTGGATGACACGGAAGCGCTGACGCGCCTGGCAGGCGAGCTCGAGATCGAGCTCGAGCCTGGCGGCAAGCTGCTCCTGGGCCGTGAGAACGTCACACGCCGCATCCGCACGCCCGAGGTGACGGAGGCCGTCTCACGCGTCGCGACCGTGCCGGGCGTGCGCGAGGTCATGGTCTCCCACCAGCGCCGCTTCGCCGCGCGCAACGAGCGCGTGGTGGCCGAGGGCAGGGATATCGGCACCGTCGTGTTCCCCGACGCCGACCTGAAGATCTACCTCGACGCCGACTCCGGTGAGCGCGCGCGGCGCCGCCTGCAGCAGGAGGACGAGGTCGCCGATGGGGCCGATGAGGCCAGTGTCCGGGCCGGGATCGAGGCTCGGGACCGCCAGGATCGGAGCCGCAAGACCGCTCCCCTGCGGGTGGCGGAGGATGCCTGGCGCCTGGATACCTCCGAGATGACCCTGGACGAGGTTTTCGCTGCTGTCCGGAACCGGGTAACATCCGCGATTCGTCCCTAGGCCGCCGGACCGGCGCCGAGGGCGGGGTCCCGGAGAGGTTCCGGCCACGCCCGACGCCTCTGATTGGTTCAGAGGCTGGCACGGTCCCGGCATGCGGGGTGAGGGGTTCGTCCAGTTTCCATCTGTGCGCTCGAGGTGAGCGTCGGGAAGCGAGGCGGGCACCACCGAAGCACCCCAGGCCGCATTCCAGAACACAGGTCATTTCTTTCATGCGCGCACGCGACAAAATCCGCAAGTTCGACGTTCCGGCCACGGAGCTCGAAGATCAGATCAACGCCATCCTCACAGAAGGCGGCGATCTCGAAGCCCGTTACGACGCCGGTGCCCAGGACTTCACCCCGAACAAGGTGGTCAAGGGCAAGATCGTCGATATCCGCAACGACGAGGTCGTCATCGACATCGGCTACAAGTCCGAGGGCATCATCAGCACGGGCGAGTTCAACAACATCGACGAGGTCGACGTTGGTGACGAGGTGGACATCCTCCTCGAGAGCGTCGATGAAGCCGGTGGCGGCGTCATCATCAGCAAGCGCAAGGCCGACCGCATCAAGGGTTGGGAGCGCGTAGTCAAGACGTACGGCGAGGGCGACGACGTCCGCGGCCACGTCATCAAGAAGATCAAGGGCGGCCTGCTCGTCGACATCGGCGTGCCGGTCTTCCTCCCCGCGAGCCAGGTGTCCATCCGTCGTACGCACGACATCTCCGAGTTCATCGGCAAGGACATCGAGGCGCGC
>JAHEIK010000400.1 GCA_024639415.1 Planctomycetota bacterium | reverse complement strand
AGACCTGCGCATCGTGCAGCAGGAGAATACGCGGGTGCAGGCGCCGCAGCAGGTCCTTGTCATGCGTGACAACCACGGTGGTGCGCTGCGAGCCGTCCGCGCGCGGCGAGTGGTGCGTGTTCCAGATGAGGTCGTGGATGTGCGCCGCGTTCACGGGATCGAGGCCCGTGGTGGGTTCGTCGTAGAAGACCACGAGCGGGTCCGCGGCGAGCGCCCGCGCGACCGCGACGCGCTTGGCCATACCCCCGGAGAGCTCACTCCGCTGCTTGTCGATGACGTCGTCCACGTCCAGCTTGACGGCCTCGAGGCTGCTACGCACCCGTCTGCGGATCTCGGCTTCCCGCAGCTTCGTATGCTCGCGCAGCCACAGGGCGCAGTTCTCGTAGACGCTGTCGCCGAACAGGGCGTTGTGCTGGAAGACGACCGCCCACGAGAGGCGGACCTCGTAGACCCGGTCCTGCTTGGCGGTGACGAGGTCGATCAGCGGAGCACCGTCGAGTTCGTGGTCGGCCACCTCGATCCGGCCTGCCGTCGGCGGCAGGAGTCCCAGCAGCATGTGCAGCAGCACGGTCTTGCCGCAGCCGCTGGTGCCGACCACGGCAACGATCTCGCCGCGTCGGATCTGCAGATCCACGCCCGCCAGGACCACGTGATCGCCGAAAGTCTTGCCCAGGCCGCGGGACCTGACTTCCACCAGACCGGGCGCGGCGACGGATTCACCAGTCGAGGGCAGCATGGCGCACCTCCGGAGCCTCCTACGGCAAGTGGCGTGCCGTCGCGCCGGGCGCCGCGCTCGTTTAGGCTGTCCGCGGAGGCGGCACGGATGCGGACAGGCGCAGCATGGGGCGGCGGGCTCTACCTGGCGGTGCTGTTCTGCCTGCTCGGAGCCTCGGGCCACGTCACGCCGGCCGCCGCCGAGGAGGCGCCTGCGCGCATCTCCGAGAAGGAGCACAAGAGGCGCCACAGCAAGCTGCGCACGATGGCCGGGCGCTGGATCACGCAGCGCAAGGCCTTCCCCTCACGCTGTCCGATGTGCCAGGGGCGCGGCAAGCGCATGGGCAGCAAGAACGGGCGACCGACCTGGGTGGCGTGCAAGCAGTGCGCGACCAGGGGTGCCTGGGTCTCGAAGAAGCACTACCAGGCCGTGTACTACGACATGCGCACGCCGGCCTTCCGCGCCCTGCCCGGCATCCAGGACCAGCTCGGGCGCCAGTACACGGCGGCGCGCAGCGGCCGTCCGTGGCCCTCGCTCATCAAGCGCTACCGGTTGCGCGACCGGGAGATGGTCGACGATACGCACGGCGTCGTGTGGTTCCTCTTCAATGCGTCGAAGACGCCCACGGCCACGTACTGGATCTGGTCTGCCAAGGCCGGCGGCACGTCGGGCACCTGGTGTCTCTACGACGCGCGCTCCGACGGCCCCTGGCCGGAGGGCGACGAAGACGAGGCGCCGGTCGCGTCGGGATCCGAACGCAGCACGCCCGTGTGGGAGACGCTCGAGCCGGAGGAGGCGAGCGGCCTCCGCCAGGCCATCACGCAGGCGCGCCTGACCTTCCGAGCGTACGAGTTCGTGAAGCGCGGCAGCCTGCTGCTCATCCGCCTCAAGCCCTGGTCCGACACGAAGGGACGCAAGCCTGCCGATCGCGTCGGTCCCGACGCGGTGCGCTTGATGCGCGCGATCTTCACGGTCGCTTCCGGCTGGGACCGGGTCGAGTCCGAGTGGCGCGCGCAGTGGCGCGACGCCTACGGCAGGATCGATCTCAAGCCGACGTGGATTGCTGGCATGACCCGCTCCCAGCACGACGCGGTCTTGTGGAACACCAAGACGCTGGAGGAGCAGATCCAGTTGATCGACTGGAAGGACGTGCCGCACGACGGCTGGGAGTCCGTGCAGGGCACGCGGCCGACGCCGGCCCCCGTCAAGCCGCTCGAGCCCACGCCGGACGAGCCGACGCCGACCGAACCGGGGCCGGACGAGCCGACGCCGGAGGAGCCCGCGCCCGATCGGCCGGCTCCGACGCCCCAGCCGACACCGCCCGTGCAGCCGCCGCCGACCGCGCCCGAGTCGTTCGAGCTTCCCAAGCTCACCGCGAAGGCCCAGCGCGAGGCCAACAAGGGGCTGGCGCGCATGAAGGCTCTCTTCGACCTGGCCAAGGAGGCCCACAACGAGGGGGTCGTGGCGCACGGCAGCGGCTCGCATGACTTCTGGCAGGAGAAGCTCTCCGAAGCGCGCACGCACCTCGAGGAGATCGAGGAGGCGTGGCTCGAGGACGTCGTCGCGCACATGCCGGGCGCGGACGAGGGCACCAAGGACGCCGTCGCCAACGAGAACTTCGGCGACATCTGGGACGACATCTACAAGTTGAAAGCGATGGTCCGAAAGATGAGCGCTCTCCGGTAGCTGCGTGCCGGGGTTGGCGCGCAGCACGCGCTTCGCATCTCATCCGACACGCCGCTGGCAGCGTGCGGGAGAAGGGGCCCTTGATCAGGGGGGAGGCGCTGAAGAGTGTGCAGCGGTACGATCCCCGGATGAGAAGACGCTGCTGGATCGTGCTGCTTGGGGTGTGCCTGCTGTGTGGAGGAGAGAACGCGAGAGCAGGAGAAGAAGACGGGCTGTTCGGTTGGCCGGCTGCGAAGGCGGAGCAGCAGCGGGCGCTGGAGCAGGCGCTCAACAAGGTGCCGGCTGTCGAGAGGCTGCGCGCCTGGCACGACCTGTTCTGCGCCGAGCCGCACCCCGCCGGATCGCCGGGGGAGGCGCGCCTGATCAAGACGATGGGCAAGGCGTTCGATGCCATGGGGCTCGAGACCGAGCGCCATGACGTCTGGGCGTACATGCCCACGTTCGAGAAGGCTGAGCTCAGCGTCGCCGAGGGACAGGTCGTCATTCCGATGCTCCCGCTGCTCGAGCGGCCGTTCCTGAGCGATCACGAGGCCGGCGTGCCCGAGGTTCCCGCCGCCTTCAACGCCTACAGCGCGAGCGGCGTTGCCGCGGGGCCGGTCGTCTACGCGAACTACGGCACGAAGGCGGACTTCGAGACGCTCGACGAGCTGCAGGTCTCCTGCAAGGGCAAGGTGGTCGTCGCGCGCTACGGCCGCAACTACCGCGGCTTCAAGGCCAAGTACGCCGAGGCGCGCGGGGCCGCCGGCGTGCTGCTCTACACCGACCCGGCCGACAGCGGCTACGGCAAGGGGCTGCCGTGGCCCGAGGGCGGCTACGCGAACGGGATGTCGATCCAGCGCGGGTCGATCAAGACCCTGGCCTATCCCGGCGATCCCCTGACGCCGTTCCAGGAAGCGACCAAGGAAGCGCGGCGCCTTGACCCGGCGACTGTCGCGTTGCCGAAGATCCCGGTGCAGCCCATCGGCTGGGCCGCCGCGCGGCAGATCCTCGGTCGCATGAAGGGGCGCGAGGTGCCCAAGGGGTGGCAGGGCGGACTTCCGTTTCGCTACCGCCTCGACACGGGCGAGGCCCAGCTGCACGTGCGCCTGAAGGTCGTCCAGCCGCGCAGCATCCAGCGCACGGCCAACGTACTCGGGGTCGTGCGGGGCGCGCTGCATCCGGACGAACTGGTCATCGTCGGGTGCCATCTCGACGCGTGGACCTTCGGCGCAGGCGATCCGCACGCGGGTTCCATCGTGCTCTTCGAGATGGCGCGCAGCTTCGCGGCCCTCGCCGAGCAGGGCAAGCGGCCCGACCGCACGATCGTCTTCGCGAACTGGGGGGCCGAGGAGTACGGCATCATCGGCTCGACGGAGTGGTGCGAGGCGAACGCCCAGCGCTTGCGCGCCCATGGCGTCGCGTACGTGAACCTCGACATGGCGGCGATGGGGGCGAACTTCCGCAGCGCGGCGGCACCCGCGCTCAAGCAAATCATCGAGGATGCGACGAAGGTCGTGCCGCAGGCGCGAGCCAAGGACAGCACCGTGCACGCCGCCTGGTCCAAGCGGGGCCAGGGGCAGGTCGGCTTCGGCAACCTCGGCGGCGGCTCGGATCACGTAGGCTTCTACTGCCACCTCGGCGTGCCTTCCTGCAGTCTCGGCGGCGGGGGGGCGCGCGGCGTCTCGT
>JAHEIK010000062.1 GCA_024639415.1 Planctomycetota bacterium | reverse complement strand
AAGCGCTGGAGGTGGCGGCCGACGGCCGTGTGCTGCTGGGCACGTCGAAGAAGAACGGGATGGTCATCGGGCCCCTGCGGTGGGTTCGTCCCACGCCTACACGCTGATCCCGCAGCGCCCCGGGAGTCCCATGCAGGTCCGGTGCACGCCGGCGGGCCGTCCCGGCGCGTGCCCACCGCATGCCTCTGCGTCCTCAGCGTCTCTGCGGTTCAATGCATGGAGCCGCGAACACCCCTCTCAAGACCCACTCACATAGTCTGATAATATATCTTATGTTGTTTTGTGTCGGTGGGAGGGCCCAGAAGCTGGCTGCGGGAGGCTCGTTAGGCACTCGCGCGAGGCTTCTTGCGGGTGCGCGTGACGATCAGTGCGCCGAAGAACGTCAGCACCACGAATGCTCCCAGGCTGCCCAGGGCAACGACCATGGCCGTGTTGCGCAGGCGCTCGAAGCTCCGCCGCTCACTGGCCAAGGGCGGCACCGGCTCCCCGTACGTCTCCCGCATCAGCCGGAACACGTCGTCCAGGTAGTAGAGCTCCTCGCGGAACGCCTGCTCATCGAGGCTGCTCGCGTAGACGTACAGCGGGCTGGCCTCGGGAAGGCCGTGGGGCCCGACGCTCTCCCGCAGCGCGCGGTCGGCCGCAAGGGCACGCAGCAGAGGCCAGGCGGACGCCGCTCCCCCACCGCTCTCCGGGTAGGGGGGCTCCACGTCCACGGCGCCCGTCTCGGAGCGCCACCAGCCGTCACGAAGCAAGAGCGGGTAGCGATCCCGCTCCGCCGTCGCCGAGGCGAGCGTGGTCTCCAGGCCGTCCAGACGTCCGGTGATGAAGGCGCGCTCCGCCATGGCGCGCGTCTCCTTGGGCAGGCCGTCGGCGTGCGCCGTCGGGGCATGCAGCGTCCAGGCGGAGACGAGCAGGGCGATGATCAACAGCCTCCTCATCACATTCCCAGCTCCTCATCGGCGAGCCGATCGGAGGGACTCCGGTCGTCCGTGAGCACGATGCCGCCGTCGCGCTGTCTGTCGTGGCGCACCATCAGGCGCTCCAGCATGAACGCAGCGGACCGGAGCCCGGGATGCATGACGGCCTTCGCCGACACACGCGGGCCGTGCTTGGCGCCCGGGGACGACCACAGGATGACGTTGCCCGGGAACGCGACGTTCGGGGCCGCGAACGCCTCTCCGAAGACGCTGCCCATCGTGCTGGCCACGGCCTTGGCTACGGCACCGCGCATGCCATGTCCCAGGACGTTGACGCCGATCCAGGCGCCGGGCGCCATCTGCTTGCGAACGCGCTGGAAGAACTCGGTGCTCGCCAGCTGGAACGGGACGTAGTTCGTCCGCGCATAGGCGTCGACCAGCACGAGATCGAACTGCTCTTCTTCAGGCAGTGCGTTGACGACCGTCCGGGCGTCTTCCCCCGTCACGAGCCGCAGACCCTTGCCTTCGAGCTCTGCGTGCCGCAGATGGTCGCGCGCCACGTCGATGACGGCAGGATCGATCTCGACGCCGAGGACCGCGAGGTCCTGCCCGGCCGTCTGCTTGAGCGTCCGGTACACGGTTCCGCCCGCGTAGCCGATGATCAAGACCCGCAGCGGGCCGTCACGCTGCGGCCGCGCGAAGTGCGCACCGAGAGCCATGTGCTCGAAGTAGCGACCTCCTGTGAGCCACTCGCGCCGGCGCGTCGTGTTCTCCAGCAGGATGCTCTGGTAGGTCTCGGCGTCCTCGTCGTGCCGCAGGAAGACGGTCTTGGCCTCCCCACCGTCGTGATAGATCGTCGCCGGCGGACGAGATCCGTCGGCAGAGGTCGCAACCAGCGGTACGCGTGCGCGCACGACGCGAATCGTCTGGTAGGCCGACTCCACCTCGACCACCTGGCCAGCATGCGTTCGCAACGGCGTGCCCTGGCTCAGGTGCCAGCCGAAGAGCGCGATCGTCAGCGCCAGGCCCGCGCCGGCGAGGGCGGGCGTACGTGCTCCCCGCACCTCGCGCCAGGCTTGGGGCCGTAGCGCCCAGAGGGCCAGTGAACCCAACGCCAAGGCGGGCAGCAGCAGCGTACCCCGCGCCCCCAGCGCAGGCACCAGCAGCGGCGCCGTGACGAAGCAGCCGATCAGCCCCCCCACCGTGGTCCAGGCGAACAGGACACCTGCCGTGCGGCCCGCATGGCCGGCGGGCGCACCCATCCGCACGAGGAACGGTGCGGCGCTGCCAAGCAGCACCATGGGCGCGCTGAAGAGCAGGAGCGAGGCCGCCATGCTGCCCTGGAACGCGATGGGCAGGATGTGACCGCTGTACACGCCGTCGGGCATCAGCCAACCGAGCAGCCCCGGACCCCAGAGGGTCGCGAGAGCGACCAGCGTTGCGGCCGCCGCCAGGGCCCCGAACAGGCTGCGCCCCCCCACGGCACCGCGTTCCAGCGCCGCGTCCGCCCAGCGACCGCCGATCCAGGAACCTGCGGCCAACGAGAGCAGCATCAGGCCGATCACGTTGGCCCAGATGTAGTTCGACTGCCCGAACCACGGAGCCATGAAGCGCACGGCACCGAACTCCAGCACGGTCACGGCCCATCCGGTCACCAGCGCCGTCAGGATGTAGAGGACCCGGATGCGCTCGCGCGCAGCCGGCGGCGGATCGCGCACCTCCGGCGCTGCATCGCTGCCACCTCGCACGAGGACCAGACCGCCCACGCACAGCAGTCCCGCACAACCTGCGGCGAACAGCAGCGTCGCGCGCGTGCCCCAGACCTGCAGCAGCACCAAGGGCGCCAGGTAGCAGGCAGCCAGACTGCCCAGGGTTCCAACGGCGTAGAGCCCGCCGGTGGCGCGTCCCTCGCGTCCCTTGCGAGCTTCGAGCCGGATGAGGAAGGGACTCGTCATCGCGAGGAGGAACACGGGCGGCGCAAAGAGCAACAACGTCGCGAGAAGACTGCCGGTGAAGCCCAGCGGCAGCAACCGATCACCCGGCAGTCCGCGCGGAATCAGCGCCTCGCAAAGGGCGGGCCCCAGGAACGCGAGTCCGACCGTGTACAGGGCGACCACGCCGTAGGCGACGTAGAGCGGGCGCCCGCTCCTGCTGCGCTCGCCGATGCGCCCTCCGGCGACGTAGCCCAGCGCCAGGGCGAATAGGATCACCCCGATGACGTTGGCCCAGACGTAGTTCGATTGCCCGAACGCCGGTGCGAGCTGGCGCACCGCTGCGAACTCGAGCACCAGGATCGTGAACCCCGATACGCCGGCGACGAAGAGGTGGCCGACACGTGAGGTCATCCGGAGCTTCCCCAGTGCTGAAGAGAGAGGGCGGCCGCTACTCAAGGCCCTTCAGGAGCTTGCGAGCCTCGGCATGGTGCTCGGTCTCGGGCAGCTCGAGGACCTTCTTGAGCCACTCGATCGCCTTCTCCTTGTTGCCCTTCTCGACGTAGATCTTCGCCTTCTGCAGCAGGCGTGCTGCACGATCGATCTGATCCTGGGTTGCCTTCGGGCCCTCGTCCTTCTTCTCGGCGTCCTTCGGCGGCTCCTTCTTGCGCGGCTCGCGCACGCCGATGCTGACGATGCGGGCGGGCCGGAGCCAGCCGAAGAACATCGAAGTGCGGATGCGCACCGGCTCGCGGTTGAACAGGAAGTCGAAGTCCCGCCCCACCGACTCCATGCGCGGATCGACGAGCTTGATCTTGTCGTCGAACTCGATGTGCCCGTTGATGTCCACGCGCACCTTGCGGTCGAGATCCACCAGGTGGTCATTGAGGAAGAGCGACAGCGTGTTGATGCCCTGGGACTTGATCCGGACGGTGTTCGGCTCCTTCTCCGTGTCCACGACCTCGACGTGGAGTTCGCGCTTCGGCGCGCTCCAGTTGGGGCTGTCGAGGTTGAGCCAATACGGCAGGACCTGATCGAAGCGCGAGGGCTGCACCGTCCAAGAGAACTTCTTCGGGACGACGCGGCGCCGCTCGTCCATCCACTTCATGAGCGTCTTGCCGCCGACGCCGGCCGTGACCTGCTCGTGGCCGCCCTCTTCGAGTTGCTTGGCCAGCGCGGGGTTGTTCACGACGTAGACGGGGACCGGGGAGAGGTTCTTGATGAGCTCCTTGTCCGCCTCGTCCTCCAGGGTCCACTTGCCGCGCAGGATGAGGCCGCCGAAGAACACGGGCATGGCCGCGGCGATGGAGTACGCCTGCTCGGTGCCGTCCAGGATGATCCTGTCGAAGTCGACGTGGTAGTGGCGCCAGAACTCGGCAAGCGGCGCCTTGAAGACGAGGTCGCGCGCGATGCCGGACTTCTCGAGGTAGTTGCCGGCCGCGGCGATCGGGCACAGGACCAACCACTTCTCGTAGAGCTCGCCCCAGGACTTCTTGGGCCAGCGGCGCTTGAGCAGCACGTCGCCCGCGTACTTCTCCCCGGAGTAGTCACGCTTGTCGTGCAGCGTCACGAGCAGCGGATACGGGGCGGGGCGCGGCGACTTGTTCCGGAAGTCCTTGAGCTTCCAGTACTTCTTCGGCACCGAGTAGACGATCGTCAGGTCCTGCGACTTGATCCAATGGACGGTGCCGCCCAGCTTCTTGGACTCGTCGATGCCGACGGTCTTCTGCCACTTGCGGTCACTGAGCTGCGGCTCGAACGAGCGTCCCTCGTAGACGAGCCAGCGCAGGGCGTCCATGTCCTTGAGGAAGTAGCGGCCCTCGGCAGCTTGCTTCTCGAGTTCTCCGACCAGGGCACTGCGGCCCTTCCACTGCTCCTCGTCCAGATCGAAGTACTGGCGGGCAGCGTCCACGAGCGGCCGGAAGCTCTTCGGGTCCTTCGCGATGTCCGGCAGGATCGGCTTGAGCTTGGGGGCCGCCGGCTTGGCGTCGTCCTTCTTGGCCTCCGCCTCGGGCTTCTTCTCGTCGCCCTTCTCGTCCTCGGACCAGGCCGTGGCAGGCAGCAGGAGGATCGCGCCGAGGAGCAGCGCACCGAGCAGTCGACCGCCGCGGCAAAGCGCCCCCAGGCGGTCGGTGGGTGCATAGGGGGTCGATCGCATCGCTGTCTCCGGGTGACGGGGTCGGCATTCTACGCACAGCGGTGCTCTCGGGCCTACCGGAGGGCGCCGAGTCATGCACGCGCGACGGGAAGCGCGCCCGCCTTGCGTTTCGTCCAGCCGATTTTGATGCCTCATCGTAATCGGGGATCCCGCCGGGTGCGCCAGATCCGGTCCAGGAGGAAGCGATAGGTCCGGGGGCTGCGGCCAATGGCCCGGGCGGTCCGGACGGCCGCACCCAGGTGCGCCTCCGCCTCATCGTCCTTGCCGCTGAGCCACAGCGCCCGGGCGGCATTCTGGCGCCCTGCCAGGTGCCCGCCGTCCAGCTCCAGGCTCTTCTCGAACGCCGCCAGGGCCTCGTCTGCACGACCGGTGGCCGCAAGCGCCAGGCCCTGGTCGCTCCGCACGGCCGGATCGAAGGGATTGGCCTCGATCGCCCGGCTGTAGGCGGCCAGGGCTTCCGCGTGGCGCCCCAGCACGCGGCGGGTGTTGCCCAGGTTCATCCAGGCGAGGGCGTCGTCCTCGGCCGCCGCCACGAGGGCCTCTTGGACCCGCAGGCAGCGGCTGGTGATGCGCTCGTCCCGCCACGCACTCCACAGCCGGCCGTAGTCCCGGCTGGCAATCCAGCTGAGGCCCTCCGCGGCCCCTTCGCTGTCGGGCGAGCGCTTGATGGCCTCGATGTAGGCCGCTGCGGCGCGGTCCCAGACGTCCTCGTCCTCCACGTCGCCGGCCAGGATCACGACGCGACCCAGCCGTAGGTAGGCGCGCGGATCCGTCTTGCTGCGGCCCTTCGCGTCCTGGAGGAGCGGCAGGGCGTCGGCCGGCCGGCCGGCGGCCTCGAGCAAGTCGGCCCGGGCCAGGAGCAGGTCCAGCCCCGCCGCCGCGGCGGGCACTGGGATCTCGGTGAGCGCGTCGTGCAGTGCGGCATGCGCTCCGGTGTAGCGCGCACCGCGCAGGGCCTGGGCGAGCACGGCACGGTTCGACGGGTCGGCTGCGATGGCCCGCGCGTAGAGCGGCACACTGCGTTCGGGCTTCCGGCCTGCGTCCCACGCCGCGGCGGCGGCCAGAGCGTTGCCGGCCTTCTCGAAAGCCTCGCCAGCCGCTGCCCAGCGCTCCTCCGCGTAGCGGACGCGTGCCAGCATGTCGAACATGCGGGGGGTTGCCTTGCCCAGCGCCAGCTGCGCACGCTTCCACGCAGCGTCGGCCGGGTCGAGCTCGCCGAGCAGGTAGTGCGCCTCGACGCTCACCAGGTGCATGCGGCTGATGATCTCCCGCGGCGTACTCTCGTCCGCGACCTTCGCAGCGGCCGCTGCCGCCGTGAGGGCATCGCGCAAGAAGGGGTTCACGTTGCGGCCCATGCCCCGGCTCGCGATGTTCTGTCGGGCCGTCGCCAGCAGCGCTTCGGCGTAGCGCAGTCGGTCGAGCGCGTGCTGCGCGTCGAGCTCTGTATTCGCTGCCGTCTCCAGGTGCGCCAACGCGGCGTAGGGTTCGCCCCCGGCGACATACAAGCGACCGAGGTGCCGCCGGATGCGGAGCGCCCGCTTGTCGGCGCCGGCGTCGACCGCCTTCGTGAGCAGCCCCTCCAGGGCCGCCGTCGCCTGCTGCCCGGAGAGGCCGGCCGCGTCGTCGACGTCATCGGCGTGCACCGTCGTCGCCGCCAGTACGAGGAGAAGTCCGGCCATGATGCTGCGCGTGATCATCGAACCCCCTCGCCTTCAGTCGGCGGCGGTACCGCCGACCGCTCAGCGGCCAGCTCCAGCTGTTCCGCGTACCACGCCTCGAGCGCAGCCGCGTCGCGAGCGATCTCCTCGCGCGTACCCGACGGGCGCGGCCGCCGTTCCTCGCCCGCGAGGATGCCCAGCGCCTCGGCGGCGGCGGCACGTTCGCGCTGCGACTCGGCCAGCTCGTAGCGCTCGATCAGGGCGGGCATGGCCTGCTGCGTCCCGGCGAGCGCAAGGACGACGCCCAGGAGTTCGGCGTTGCGTCCTCCCTCACCCAAGCGTCCGATGATGGCGTCGGGCTGCTTGCGTGCCAGGTCGATGAGCCGGCTCTGCGCCTTCATCACGTAGAAGCGCTCGGGATGCGCCGACTTCCATAGGAGGAAATCGAGCTGGTCCCCCACGCTCATCTCCGGCAGGGCATGCTGTTCGTCAAGCACGTTGAGCAAGCGGAGGTCCCGCTCTCCCTCCAGCGTGGCGACGTAGTCCAGGAAGCGCTGCCGATCCTCACCGTCCAGCGCCATGAGCCTGCGGCCTGCGGCCTTCGAACGCTCCGGGTCGGGCGCAAGCAACTGCCCTACGTCTTGCGCGATCTGCACGCGCTCGGGAATGCGCGGGACCGGCGGAACGTCCACGCGCACGTCTTCCACCGTCGAACCGCAGGCGCCGAGCCCGAGGAGCAGCGTGAGGAGCGCGGCGCTGGCGTTGCGGCGTCTCATGGTCCGTAGGTGAACTCCTTGCGGATCACGACACGCGCCCTGTAGAGGCGCTTGATGTCGTTCGGCGGACCTTCTTCGAGGCTGCGCTTGTTGAGGACGTCGCGGGGCGTCAGCCGGTAGACCAGCCACGCTTCGCCCGTGCCCGACGAGGCCTCGGGTACGTCGACGAAGCCCGCGCCTTCACCCAAGGTGTCGACGCGAGCCAGCGGCGGGATCTGCGTGTCCTTCTTCCCGGAGCCCCGATAGAACTTCCGGAACTTCGCGAGATGAGCACGGCTCTGCTGCTGTGCGTCCGTCGGGTCCAGCAGGATCTTGCCCTGCGCATCCTTGATGAGCACGTACGTGTCGAACGAACGGTGGCGCGCATCCGTTGGAATCGCGTGCCCGGCCCCCTTGTTCGTGACGAAGACCCGGAAGCGATGGCCGCCCTCCGGAAGCTTCTCGGTCACCACGTCGAGCTCCGCGGCCTTGCGAAGCTGCGTGATGCTGTGGCCGCCGAACCAGGTGTGGCGCCGTCCCTTGCGGACCTTCCCGTTCGGGACGAGCGGTCGCTCGACAGCAGGCATGTGGCAGTCGAGGCACGTCTGCACCTCGCGCAGACGCGGCTCCGGCGCTTCCGGCGAGTACGGCCCGCGCAGCCACTCGTTGCCCGTGTCGTGCTGGTTGTGACAGACGAAGCACATCTTGACGACGTCCTGCTGCTGGGGGTCGTACACGGGGCGGCAGCGGCCCTTGAGTCCCTCGGAGGGCCCGGCCATCCGGCCGTTCGAATCGTGACAGCTCAGGCAGGAGATTGCGTCTTCACGCATCTCGGAGCGTGCGATGGGCGTCTCGAAGCCGGAGTCGCGCAGGTTGACCGGCGCGTGGCAGCGGATGCACTCCTCCTTGTTGACTTCGGCGGACAACTCGCGGAAGAGCGGATCCTCCATCGCCCGGCCGTGGTACGAGGCCTTCCACTCCGCGTAGATCTCGGTGTGGCACACGCCACACTGCGCCGCGGTCTCGAGCGCAGGCGAGTCGGCCTCTGCGTCCACCTTGGGAGCAGGCGTGTCCTGCTTGGGCTGCGTCTCGTTCTCGCCCTTGGCGGGGCCCGCCTCGCCGCACCCGCCCAGCGCGCCGGCAGCCAGCACGCAGGCGAGGAAGAGACAGGCCGTTCGAAGGAGCATCGGCGCTCTCATGCGGACACCCCCTGAAGCTGTTCGGCGCGCAGGACGGCCGCCGGCGCCTCGGCAGCCAGCTGCACCGCTGCGCCGGGTTCGAGTCGTTCGGTGGAGCGCCCATGGAGCACTGCGCCTTCTACCTTCGCGCTGAACGCCCAGTCGGGCCCGCGCGCCGCCACGTCGTCTACCACCGCGGCCAGCCCGCCCTCGGCAACCGGGTGGATCGCCTCCGGACGCCACAACACCCGGCAGGCCCCGCTCTCCGGCGCTCCCTCGGGGGCGCTGTGCTCGCCCAGGAGCGTCCGCACGGCACCACCGGTCGACGTACCCGGCAGCACACTGACCGGTCCCAGGGCCTGCGCGCCCAGGAGGCTGCGCGGACTCTGATACACCGCCTGGGGCGTGCCCTGCTCCACGACACGGCCGTCGGCCATCACGGCGATCTCGTCGCCGATCTCGAGTGCCTCCTCGGGGTCGTGCGTCACGTACACGAGGGTCGTGCCCTGCTCCCGAGCCAATCTGCGGATGAGGGCCCGCAGCGCTCGGCGCCTGTCCGGGTCCAGGTTCGCGAGCGGCTCGTCGTAGAGCACGACCTGCGGCTTCGCGGCCAGGGTGCGAGCGATCGCCGTGCGCTGTTGCTCACCGCCCGAGAGCGTCGCAGGACGTCGCTTGAGCAGTTCGAACGGCAGGCCGACCTGCTCGGCGAGGTCGAGCACCTGCGGGTTGCGCCGCGCGGCCCAGCCGCGAGGCCTGCCGGGCAGACCGAACGCCAGGTGCTCGGCCACCGTCATCTGCGGCCACAGCTCGAGCGCCTGGAACACCATGCCGATGCCCCGCTCCTCGGGCGGCACCAGCACGGCGGGCTCGCTCAAGACGCGCTCCCCCAGCTGGACGCTGCCCGCATCAGCGATCTCCAGTCCGGCGACGATGCGCAGCAGCGTGGTCTTGCCGGCACCCGACGAACCGAGCAGGACGAGCGAGCGTCCGGCTTCGACATCGAGGTCCACGTGGTCCAGGACCGCACGCCGACCGTGCACCCGCGTGAGATCCCGGCAGAGCAATCGGGCGCCCATCATCGTGCGCGCCTCCCGGCGAGGCGTTCGAGCACCATCGCCTTGGTCACCCGCCGCACGTGCCGGGTAGCCGGCTTTGCTTTGGCCGCGTGCAGATAGGCCGGCCAGTCGAGCGCCGTACGCAGCATGCGCCACCAAGCTTCACGGATGTAGCGGTGCTCACTCGCGAGGCCCTTGGCGACCGTGTCCCAATGCGCCGGCCCTTCCTGCACGAGGAGCACGGCCGTCTCGGCCATGGCCCAGTCCTTCGAGACCCGCTGCGGTCGGGCGGCCTGCACGGCGGCGAGCACGTCCGCACTCCGCGGCGCGGCCACGAGCCCCTTCAGGGCCGAGATGCGCGCACCCTCCTTGGGGTCGCGCAGGGTCTGTAGCAAGGCGCGCCGTACCTCCTCGGATCCGTCGACGTAGACGCCGAGTGCCTCGGCCGCCCGTGCCCGAACGAACGGGCGCTCGTCCTTCAGCAGCCCGAGCAGCGTGGGGATCGCCCGCGGATCGCGTACCAAGCCCAGCGTCTCGGCCAACTCCGCGCGGGCGGAGCCCTTGGTCGCGACCTGCAGGGTCTCGATCAGCGTGGGGGTCATCGTGCGGCCCAGCAACGCGCACGCCGGCTTCGTGATCATGAATGTGCGGACATCGGTGCCGCGCAGCTTCTCCGCGAGTGCACGCGCCTCCTTGCGGAAGTTCGCATCCGTCTCGTCGAGCGCAGGCGTGAGCGTGTCACGCAGGACGCGCCAGCGGGTCGCGAGCGCAGCGAACGCCGCATCGCGCTGAGGCAGGCCCGCGTCGACGTTGTACTGCGTGGCGTCCAAGTCCGGCATCGACCGCCGGAGCGCGTCCACTGCGTCCTGGAACACGCGAATGCGCGAGTTGCTCTTCGAGGGGTCGAGTTTGTCGTGGATGAGATAGCCTGCCGCGTTGGGGATGCCGAGTCGTAGGAGAGCATCCGCTGCCGCGCAGTCGACAGCGAAGTAGTCGACCCGCCGCCAGTCCGCTTCCGGCACGGTCGTCTCGGACGTGCCCGGGTAGTCCCACTGGTCGCGCGCACGGAAGAGATCTCCGAGTGTGGCCAGTCCCACCGCGAGGGGCACGGCGCCGGCCGGGTCGCCCAGATCTCCCAGCGCGCCCGCTGCTGCTGCGCGCACCCAGCCGTCGGTCGAAGTCAGGCAGCGAGCGAGCACCGGCGTAGCACGCCGATCGTGCAGTTGGCCCAGCACGACGATCGCCCGCGCTGCGCGCGGCATGCGGCCCGCCGGCGCGCCGGCCGCACCGCTCTCGGCCTCGTGCAGGAGCAGCGGCAGCGCGTCGCTGCCGAGGTCCACGAGTCCGTCGAGTCCCGCCCGCATCTGGGCGGGGTCGTCCCGGTTGGCCTTGTCGAGCAGGGCGGCGCACGCCGCACTCTCCTCCAGCACCAGTCGGACAGCCGCAGCACCTCCTGCGAGCGCCGGCGCGCCGGAGGCGCCTTGCATGTGGCCGATCTCACGCCGCAGCACGGCCCGCACCAGATCCGGCAGCGGCCACACGGCGGTCATGGCTGCGGGGAACGGCTCCGCCCGGTGGCCCAGCAACCAGCCCACGGCTGCGAGGCGGGCACGCTCGGCGGGCGCCTGCGCGCTTTGCCAGGCCGCCTGCACTGCCGCGACCCCCCGCTTGCGCATCTCGTCCCCGACGAAGCCCGCGTCGCTACCCCGCAGGATCAGCCACGCGGCAGGCTCCGCGGCGTCCGGCAGGAGCGCGGCTCCGGCGCGCACTGCCAGGTCGGCGTCCACGGTCTCGCGCCGCGCGAGGACGCGGCCGGCCGCCTTCAGTCGCTGTGCGAGGGGCAGATCGCTGCGCGCGGTCTCGAAGAGCAGGCGGTCGGTATCCACCGGCTCCTTGGCCGTCGCCGACCCAGCGGAGACCAGCAGCGCCACGCCCAACCCAAGGGCGAGCGCGGCCTGCAGGAGCAGCCTCGGTACCCAGGGCGTTACCTCCCGGGGTATGGGCGTGCTGTGAGCGTCACGATCCTCTGCCAAATCAGGCCTGTCCTTCCGCATGCGGGAACTGGACCCGCACACGGCGTACCGCTTCCTCGCGGTTCAGGATCCGGCCGTCCAACTGCTCGTCCTGGACCCAGCGCAGGATCACGCCCATGTGGGGTCCGGGCGCGTAGCCGAGGTCGATGAGGTCCCTGCCTGCGAGCAGCGGCGGAGGCAGCAGCGGCTCGTCGGCATAGGCGGCCAACTGCTCGCGGCAGAAGGTGAGGATCTCGTAGCCGCCATGGCTCGCACCGCAGTCCGCGGCATGCAGGGCGAGGTGCAGGTCGATGTCCTCCTGCGCAAGGAAGCGTCGCAGACGATTCGGCCGCATGCGCGGGGTGCTGGCGATCTGGATGTGCGCATCGATCAGGGCGCCCACCCGCTCGATCGTGCGCCCTGGGAACTTCAGGCGCTCGAGGATCTCCTCCGCCATGCCCACGCCAACCTTGTCGTGGCCGTTGAAGCGGATGCGGCCGTCCGGATCCACGGTCTTCGTCGGAGGCTTGGCGACGTCGTGCAGCAGCGCGGCGAGCAGCAGGTCGCGCTCCGCGTCGACGTCGCCCGCTCGCTCCTCCGGCAGTTCCGTCCCGTCCAGGACGAGGCAGGTATGCACAAACACGTCGCCTTCGGGGTGGAAGCCCGGCGGCTGCGGCACGCCCTGCATGCCGGCCACCTCCGGCAACACGAGCCCGAGCAACCCGTAGTCCCGCAACATGCGGAGGCCACGTCCCCGCCCGTGCCGGAGGATCTTGACGAGCTCGTCGCGGATGCGCTCCGCCGACACGTCCGCCACCAACGGTGCAAGCTCCCGCACCGCCCGCGCCGTCCCCGGCTCGATGGCGAACTCCAACTGCAGCGCGAAGCGGACCGCACGGAGGATACGGAGATGGTCCTCGCGGAAGCGCGCCGCCGGCTCGCCGATGGCGCGCACCATGCGTCGGCGGATGTCCGCCAGACCGTCGACGTAGTCCCGGATGGCGCCGGTCTCGGGATCCTCGAACAAGCCGTTCACGGTGAAGTCGCGGCGCTGCGCGTCGGTCGGCGGATCCGAGTAGATCACCTCGCTGGGCCGCCGTCCGTCCAGGTACAGGCCGTCGGCGCGGAAGGAGGCGACCTCGACGTCGCCATGCTCACGCGGCAGCACGAGCACGCCGAACCGGGCCCCCACGAGGACCGCCTCGGGAAACAGCGCGGCCCCTTCCTCCGGGGTGGCGGAGGTGGCCAGATCGAAGTCACTCGGTGTGTGCCCCATCAGCGCATCGCGCACGGCCCCACCGCATAGCAAGGCCTCGTGCCCGGCCGCCCGCAGGCGGCGTGCGATGGCCATGGCTTCGCTGCGCATGGCGTCGGTGCTGGTGGGCTCTCGCGGCATGCGCGCATTCTAGGCACGCGGCGGCGCCGGCCCTACGTCGCCGTCTGGGACCTGGCGTGGAGAAG